>JBGQGU010000271.1:0-4999 GCA_041497655.1 Gammaproteobacteria bacterium | reverse complement strand
TTCGCGTCGTTGTAGACGGGCTCGTGGTGATAGATGCAGAGGTGCTTCGCGCGCGCGAGCTGGCACAGTTCGACGCCGACGACGTTGCTCGAGTGTCCCCAGTCCTCCTTGACCGAGACGGTGTCCGCCAGCGAGTACATGGCGTCGAAGATCACGAGGTCCGCGTTGCGGAAGAACTTGACCACCTCGCGGGTGGACCCGGCGTCGTCGGTCTTGTGCTCGGAGTCCGTCGAGTAGACGACGACCTTGCCGCCGTGCTCGAAGCGGTAGCCGTAGGAGTCCCCGCTGTGCAGCTGAAGCTTGGGCGTGACGTCGAGACCGGCATGGCGCGAGCGCTTGCCTGGCTCGAGCTTCACGAACTCGATCTTCGCGGGGAGCCCGGAAAAGTCCACGGGGAAGCACGGCGCGGCATGCTGCTTGCGCAAGGCGTCCTCGATGCCATCGTGGCAGCCGTAGATCACGATGCGGTTGCCCGGAATGTAGGCGTGGGGGAAAAACGGGAACCCCATGATGTGGTCCCAGTGCAGGTGGGACAGGAAGACATGGAAGGTGCACGGCGTTCGCGGCCCCTTGCGCGCGAGCACGTGAAGGCCGAATGGGCGCACGCCGGTGCCCAGGTCGCACAGCACATATTCTTCCGCGCCGATGTCGAGCTCGACGCAGGAAGAGTTGCCGCCGTAGGTGTGCGAGATGGCGAAGGGCAGATCGCGCTCGACGAACGCCTCGACGTCGGCACGGGTTTTCAGGTTCCGGCCCGCGGCCGCGAGCAGCGCCTCGACGATCTTGTTCCTGATGTCCTCAGCCGTGAGGGAGACCGGCAGCGAGCCGCGCGTGCCCCAGAAACGAACGCGCATCACCGGCTATCCGGAGCGGGACGCGGCGGCCGCCGCCGGGGAGATGGCGCGCAAGGCGTCCTGCACGGAGTCGAAGATGTCGAATACCAGCGTGAAGCGGCTGATCTCGAAGATCTCGCGCACCACGGGTTGCAGCGACACGGCGACGAGCGTGCCCTTTCGGGCGCGGACATCCTTCGCCGCGATCATGAGCACGCGCAGCCCGGCGCTGCTGACGTACTCGAGTCGCGACAGGTCGAGTACTACCTGGTCGCCGCCCGCGGCGCAGTTCGCGAGGTGGGGCTGCAGGGCCGACTTGAAATCTTCAGCGTTCATGTAGTCGATCCGTCCTGTGACGGCGACCACTAGGACGTCCGCATGGCGCACGGCGGTGACTTGCACTCCATGTTCTCCTGGCTGGCGGCGCGAAAGGAGCCGGTTTGGTGCCCGCGGGCGGGCCCGATGGTTGGCGTGATTGTAGCTGATCAGGGGGTATTCGCAGCAGGGTGGCGATTCACGCGCCGGGCGGCAAGCGGGGATTTGAGAGTCCCTAACACCATGAAACGCGCGATGCGCTGGCACGATTTTGGCTCAGGGCGCGAAGCAAGGCCCGCCGCTTAGACCGACTAAGCAAGGGACTTGCGACAAAGCCATGGGCCAAAATTCGTGCCAGCCCGCAAGGGGTTGCAGCCAGAACCGGCGCTGACTTTGTCGCTCAGCTTGCCAATATCGACATATTGGCCGCGCCTCGCTTCGCGTCATCACCAATTCTGGCAGCAACGCACGCGTGTTTCATGGTGTTAGGGACTCTTTGGACGGTCGCGGTCGACGACCGTGTACTCGGCGGTCAGGTATCGGGCTGCCTCCGCCTTCCTGATTCTTCGCTGCAGCCACCATAGGCGGATCAATATGACTCCGGCCAGCAATGCACCCGCGATGAGCGCCACGGCCAGGAAAAAGAAACCCAGCACGACAAGAGCCAGCGCGGCGGCGGCGAGCACGATGCGTCCCGCGATCGTGGCCACTGCCGGGAGCGCCTCTTTCGGGCCGGCATCCGGATCATCTCTGGTCATCGGGAGTTGGAACGGCACTAATCCGGCTTGATGCCTGAATCCCTGATCAGGCGCGCCAGCCGCTTGGTCTGGGCCTGCATGTGCCCGGAGAACTCCTGCGGCGTGTTGGCGATGACTTCATAGCCGCCGGGCGCAAGCCGTTCGCGCAGGTCGGCCGATTTCAACGCGCGGACGAAGTCCGCATGGAGCTTCCCGATCACTGCGGCGGGAGTCCCCGCGGGCACGACCGCGCCGAACCAGCTGCTGATCTCGTAGCCGGGCAGGCCCGCCTCGGCGATGGTCGGCAGCTCGGGCGCAAGGGGCGAGCGCTTGCCGCTTGCCATGGCGAGCGCGCGTGCCTTGCCGGATTTCGCCAGCGGCAGTCCCGTGGTGGTGCCGATCAGCATCATTTGGACATCGCCCGCGAGCATGGCGCCGATTGACAGCGCGCTGCCCTTGAACGGAACGTGCACGATGTCCACGCCCGCCATGCGCTTGAACAATTCCATGCCGAGGTGGAACGCGCTGCCGGTCCCCGAGGACGCGTAATTGAGCTTCCCCGGCCTCGCCCTGGCGACCGCGATCAGCTCCTGCACGTTGATGGCCGGTAACGAGGGGTGCACCAGCAGCACGTGGCTGATCGCTGCAGTCATGGTGACCGGCGCGAAGTCGCGCTGGGTGTTGTACGGGGTGTTGGGGATGAGCAGCGGGTTCGTCACCAGCGTGGCTTCGGTGCCCATCAACACCGTGTAGCCGTCCGCTGGCGCCTTTGCCACGATCTCGGCCGCAACGAACCCCGAGGCGCCGGGGCGATTGTCGATCACCACCGGCTGGCCAATGAACTCCATGAGCTTAGCTCCGAGGGCGCGATTCAATGTGTCGTTGGCCCCGCCCGGGGGAGAGGTGACGACGAAGCGGACCGGCTTGGTGGGAAAGGAAACCTGCGCGTGGGCGAGGCCGCTGAAGCAAGCGGCCGCGATCAGAACGCTTGACCACCCATCACGAATCACCATTCAGTCATCTCAACTGTCAGGATTGAGGCTCTTGATGATCACGCCGCCGGATTTCTCGTCGTGCTCGAGCGTCAGCAGCTTGCGGGCCTCCGCCTCGTCGAGCAGTTTGCCGAAGGAGCGGAAGCCATAGTAAGACTCGTTGAACCCCGGCTGACGGCGCTTCAGCGCCTGCTTCACCATCGAGCCCCAGATCTTCTCCTCCGCGCCGCGCTCGCTGACGAGCGCCTCGACGGTCTCCAGCACCAGGTCGAGGGCCTCCTGCTTCTTGTCGCCGCTGTCCGCCGCCGGGCCCGGGGCGGCGCCGGGTGCGGCGGCTGCGGGTTTCCTGCGAGGCTGCTTCTTCGGCTTCTCCCGCACCAGGTCGTCGTAGTAGATGAACTCGTCGCAGTTCGCGATGAGGAGGTCGGAGGAGGACTTCTTGACCCCGACGCCGATAACGGTCTTGTCATTCTCGCGCAGCTTGGAGACCAGCGGTGAGAAGTCGGAGTCGCCGCTGATGATGACGAACGTGTCCACGTGCGACTTGGTGTAGCACAGGTCGAGCGCGTCCACCACCATGCGGATGTCGGCCGAGTTCTTGCCTGACATGCGCACGTGGGGGATCTCGATCAGCTCGAACGCCGCCTCGTGCATCGCCTTCTTGAAATCCTTGTAGCGGTCCCAGTCGCAGTAAGCCTTCTTCACCACGATGTTGCCCTTGAGCAGCAGCCGCTCAAGCACCTTCTTGACGTCGAACTCTGCGTAGCGGGCCTCGCGCACGCCGAGGGCGACGTTCTCGAAGTCGCAGAACAGCGCGAGGTTGTTGGTTTCGTTTTGCGTTGCCATGAGTGGTTCCCTAAGTGCGTGATTCGTGAATCGTGATTCGTGAATCGAGCGAAAGAGCGTGAAACATCATTTTACCTTGTTCCCTCATCTCTCATCGGGTCGCGGCCCGATGCGAGCCGGTGCGCCCAGCGCGTCGTTTCCGGGAGCCTGAATGACACGCAATGCCGAAGCGGCGCGGGTGGGCGAGCCCCTGCCCGTCGCAGAGTATGATCATTGTAGTACTATGCATCAATGGCCGAGGACCTGTTCGAAAAGCTGCGGCAGCAGATGATCGCCGAGATCGTGACTGAGGCGGCGCTCACCGTCGGCCACACCGGCCGCGCTTCTTTCAGCGATCGGGTGATGCGCGTCATCGGCAGCATGCCGCGCCACGAGTTCGTTCCGGTCGAGCTGCAGCCTTACGCTTATCTCAACCGCCCGTTGCCCATCGGCTACGAGAAGACCGTGTCGCAGCCGTTCATCGTGGCGCTCATGACCGACCTGCTGGCCCCGGACGCAGGCGACGTGGTGCTGGAGGTGGGCGCCGGGGCCGGTTACCAGGCGGCGATCCTGGCGGAGCTCGCAAGGCGTGTCTACACAGTGGACATCATCGAGGAGCTGGCGCAGGGCGCGGAGCGGCGGCTGAAGCGCCTCGGCTACGAGAACGTGGAGGTCGGGGTCGTGAACGGCTACTACGGCTGGGCGGAGCATGCGCCATACGACAGGATCATGGTGACTGCCGCCTCCGATCTGATTCCGCCGCCGCTGCTGGCGCAATTGAAGCCGGGAGGGCGCATGGTGATCCCGACCGGCATCCCCGACAAGCAAAGCCTGACGCTGGTGGAGAAGTCCGCCGCGGGCAGCCTCTCCGCCCATGAAATCCTGCCGGTGCGGTTTTCGGAGATGGAAGAACCCGGGGAGACGGCCGGCGTTGCCTGATCGCAGCCCCGTGATTCGTGATATGTGGATCGTGATTCGAAGAGACGCGTACCCGCCTGCTGCTACGGACGATGATTCGCGAATCGCGACTCACGGGGATTATAATCGCGCGCCATGAACAGACAGACGCGGACCATGGCGGTGATGTTCGCTGACATCAGCGACAGCACCAGCCTCTACCAGAAGCTCGGCGATGCCGCAGCCCGCAACATCGTCAACGCCTGCCTCAAGGTGATCAACGCCGTGCTCGCGCGCTACGAGGGGCGGCTGGTGAAGACCATCGGCGACGAGGTGATGTGCGTCTTCCCCGACGCCGATCGCGCGGTGCTCGCCGCGAGCGACATGCAGGCGCAGGTCA
>JBGQGU010000270.1:0-5001 GCA_041497655.1 Gammaproteobacteria bacterium | reverse complement strand
GTCCGCACCGCTCCCGGAGACCTCGCCGTCGAGGGACATCCCGTTCCCGGCCGCCGGAACCTGGCATTGGCAGCGATATGCCGCGGCCGCGGCCGTGATCGTGGCCTTGCTCGCGGTTTACGAGTTTTTCTTCAATGACGAGCCCGGGACCGTGAGCACGCGGCCCGGCCCCGTCGCTGCGCTTCCTTCGTCGCAGGTGCCGCGCCCGGCGCCGGTCAAGAAGCCGCGGGAGGCCCAGGCGAGGCAGCCGGCCGCTGCCACGGAGTCATCCCCGCAGGTTTCGAGCGCTGTGCCCGTCGCAACATCTGCCGGCGTGTCCCAGCCCCGGGAACGGATCGCCCACCCGGATGAGCGCGAGATCAGGCTGGTCTTCGAGGAGCAGTCGTGGGTGGAAATCCGCGACCGCAACGACCAGACCATTTTCTCGCAATTGAACCAGCCGGGTACCGAGCGGCGCGTGAGCGGCGTGCCGCCGCTGTCCATCGTGGTGGGCAACGCTCACGGCGTCAAAATGATCTACGCCGGACGCGATATCGACCTCTCCCGCCATACCAAGATCGACGTCGCCCGGCTGAAGCTCGAATGAAGTGCTATCCCGATCATGGTGCAGCGCCGCGCCGCAGGAGCTGCCAGGTGCAGGTGGGACACGTCGCGATCGGCGGCGACGCGCCGATCGTGGTCCAGTCCATGACCAATACCGACACGGCGGACGTGGCCGCGACCGTCCAGCAGGTGGCGGATCTGGCGCGCGCCGGCTCCGAGATCGTGCGCGTGACGGTCAACAACGCCGAGGCCGCGGCGGCGGTGCCGGCGATTCGCGAGCAGCTCGACACCATGGGCATCAGCGCGCCGCTGGTCGGCGACTTTCACTTCAACGGGCATCGCCTGCTCACCCAGCACCCGGCGTGCGCGGAAGCGCTGGCGAAGCTGCGCATCAACCCCGGCAATGTCGGGCGCGGCTCGAAGCGCGATGAGCAGTTCGCCACCATGATCGAGTTCGCATGCCGCTATGGCAAGCCGGTGCGCATCGGCGTCAACTGGGGCAGCCTCGATCCGGAGCTGCTCGCGCGCATGATGGACGAGAACGCGCGCCGCCCGCAGCCTGAGGAGTCCGCGGTGGTGACCCGCCGCGCGCTGGTGGCTTCCGCGCTGGACAGCGCGCGCCAGGCCGAAGCGCTCGGCCTCGCGCACGACGCCATCATCCTCTCGTGCAAGGTGAGCGGGGTGCAGGACCTCATCTCGGTTTACAGGGACCTCGCGGCGCAGTGCGATTACGCGCTGCACCTGGGGCTCACCGAGGCGGGCATGGGCTCGAAGGGCATCGTCGCTTCCACGGCGGCGCTGGCGGTGCTGCTGCAGGAAGGCATCGGCGACACCATCCGTATCTCGCTCACGCCCGAGCCGGGCGGAGATCGTGCCCGTGAAGTGGTGGTGGCGCAGGAGATCCTGCAGACTCTGGGATTGCGCTCGTTCGCCCCGATGGTGATCGCCTGCCCCGGATGCGGGCGCACCACCAGCACCTACTTCCAGGAACTCGCGGACCGCATCCAGAGCTGGCTGCGGGCACAGATGCCGCAGTGGCGCGGCCGCTTTCCCGGCGTTGAGAACATGCACGTTGCGGTGATGGGCTGCGTGGTCAATGGTCCGGGCGAGAGCAAGCATGCCAACGTCGGCATCAGCCTGCCGGGGTCGGGAGAGAATCCGGTGGCGCCGGTCTTCGTGAACGGCGTGAAAACCGTGACGCTCAAAGGCGATGATATTGCCGTGGACTTCCAGAAGATCGTCGAGCAGTACGTCGTCGACACTTATTCCGGAAACGACGCGGCGAACGATAACAAGCCGGTGAAGGGCGCTGCGCACGTCTGAGTAATTGAGTGATTCAGTGATTGAGTGATTGCTGGGTCGGTCATTCACGCGGCGCCGCGCGGATACGGGTCTGCTGTTCACTTAATTACTCAATCACCTAATCACCTAATGACTCGATGAAATCGAAGCAGATACAGGCTATCCGCGGGATGAACGACGTCCTGCCGGACGAGGCGCCGCTGTGGGAGTTTTTCGAGGATACCGTGCGCGACTGGCTGCGGGCCTACGGCTATCGCAACGTGCGCACGCCGATACTGGAAAAGACGGATCTCTTCGTCCGCGCGATCGGGGAGGTGACCGACATCGTCGAGAAGGAGATGTACACCTTCGTCGACGCGCTGAACGGCGAGAGCCTGGCGTTGAGGCCGGAGGGCACGGCCGCCTGCGTGCGTGCGGCGATCGAGCACAACCTGCTCTACGGGGGTCCGCAGCGCCTGTGGTACTGGGGCCCGATGTTCCGCCACGAGCGCCCGCAACAGGGGCGCTTTCGGCAGTTCCACCAGGTCGGCGTCGAAGCGCTGGGATTTCCCGGCTCCGACATCGATGCCGAACATCTCACCATGTGCGCCCGGTTGTGGCGTTCGCTCGGCCTCGACGGCATCGCGCTCGACCTCAATACATTGGGCGACGCGCAGTCGCGCGAGCGCTACCGGCGCCGGCTGGTCAAGTACCTGGAGCATCACGAGGGCCGCCTCGACGCCGACTCGAAGCGCCGGCTGCGCGCCAATCCGCTGCGGGTGCTCGACAGCAAGAACCCGGAGATGGCCGAGCTGATCGCAGGCGCGCCGAAGCTGGCCGACGACCTGGACGAGGTCTCGATGAAGAGTTTCGAGGACTTGGAGGGGTTGCTGCGGGAGGGCGGTGTTTCCTTCCGGATCAACAGCCGGCTGGTGCGCGGGCTCGATTATTACAACGGCGCGGTCTATGAGTGGGTAAGCGACCGGCTTGGCGCACAGAACGCGGTATGCGCAGGCGGCCGTTACGATGCGCTGGTCGAGCAGATCGGCGGCAAGCCCGCGCCGGCCTGCGGTTTCGCGATGGGAGTCGAACGCCTTCTCGCCCTGGTGAAGGACGGCGCTGGCACGCAAGCGCGCGTTGCCGATGTGTACCTGGTGCGGCAGGGTGTCGCCGCCGAGCGCTACGGTGCGAGTGTGGCGGAACAACTGCGCGATGCGGGCCTTGCCGTCATACTCCACTGCGGCGGCGGCAGCTTCAAGGCGCAGATGAAGCGGGCGGATGCCAGTGGAGCGCGCTACGCGGTGATCGTGGGGGATGACGAGGCGGGGGCGGGCGTGGTGAGCGTGAAGCCCCTGCGCGAGGCCGCTCAACAGGTCGGCGCCTCGATTGCCGAAGCGATCGATTTAATCAAGAAGCGTGATTCGTGATTTGTGATGGGTGATTCGTGACCACAACGAACCGAACTTCGGATTCAGTCGAATCACGATTCACGAATCACGATTCACGCAGTTAGGGATATTGAATGGCATACGATCTGCAAGAACAGGAACAGCTCGATGAGCTGAAGGATTGGTGGAAGGAATACGGCAACCTGGTGATACTCGGTGTCACCCTGGGGGCGCTCGCGATCGCGGGGTTCCAGGGCTGGCGCTATTACCGGCACAGCCAGTCGCTCGAGGCGGTCGCGCTTTACGAGCAGCTCGAGCAAGCCGAGCACGCCGGCGATGGCAGGAAGGTGCGCGATATCGCAGGCGCGATCGTGGCGAAATACGGCTCCACGCCCTATGGCGCCTTTGCCGCGTTGAGCGCCGCCCGCGTCAGCTTCGAGGGCGGGGACCTCGCGGAGACGAAATCGCAGCTCACGTGGGTGGTGGAGCACGCGCGCCGCGACGAGATCAGGGACATTGCGCGGCTGCGGCTGGCCGGCGTGCTGCTTGACGAGAAAAACTACGAGGAGGCGCTCAAGCTGGTGGAAACGAAACCGGAGGATTCGATGGCCGGCCTGTACGCGGATCTCAAGGGTGACATCCTGCTTGCGCAGGGAAAAAGCGCGGACGCGCGCAACGCCTACCAGCTGGCGCTGGACACGAGCGAGGCGGGGAGCCCCTATCGCGCCACCTTGCAGCTCAAGCTCGATTCACTGGGCGAAGCAACGCCAGCGGTCCGGTGACGCGGCAATCTGGCTAGCCGGGTGACTAGCAGCCTGTCGGACTTGGGGTTGCGACAGCCTGCTAACAGCAAAACCGCCCGAGAATTTAGAATGATACCTAGGGTAACGACTCCGATTTTCCTCGATGGGCACGCGCGTAGGCTGGAAATGAGGTCTTCAGTGTCATGGACTCCCGTTATCGTGCGGGCGGTTTTGCATAAGGAGTTTGTCGGACCTGAGTCCGACAAACTCCTAGGCAGATGAGGTCGATCGTTCTGTCGGCGGGGCTGGCGTTGCTTGCCGGTTGCGGCAGCGCCCCGGTGCACCCACCGGCCGAGCTCACTGAATTCCAGCCGACGGCGACACTGAAGATCCTGTGGCAGGGCAGCGTGGGCTCCGCAGAAAAGAATATTTTCTTTCCGGAGGCGTCCGGCAACGTCGTCTACGCGGTCGGGGCCGACGGCAGCCTGACCGGATTTGACAAGGCAAGCGGCAGGCCGACGGTGAACTTCGATGCCGGCGAGCGCGTTTCAGGCGGCGTCGGGGCCGGCGGTGGCCTGGTGCTGCTCGGCACGCCCAAGGGCCGGGTGCTCGCGTTCGACCGCGAGGGCAAGCCGCTGTGGCAGACGCAGCTCTCCAGCGAAGTGCTGGCGCCACCGGAAGCACAGGAGGGCATTGTCGTGGTGCGCACCGGCGATGGCCGGATTCACGGGCTGGACGTCGCGACCGGCAAGGGCAAGTGGATCTATCAGCGGGCAACGCCGACGCTATCGGTGCGCACCCATGCGGGCGTGGTGGTGCGTCAGGGAGGGGTGTTCGCGGGGTTTCCGGGTGGACGGCTGGTGGCTCTGGGGCTCGCCAACGGCAACATCGGCTGGGAAGCGGTAGTCGCGCTGCCGCGCGGGACGACCGAACTGGAACGCGTGGCGGACGTTACCAGCCTGCCCGTGATCGACGGGCAGCAGGTATGCGCCGCTGCGTTCCAGGGACGGGTGGCCTGCTTCGATGCGTTTCGCGGGACCCTGTTG
>JBGQGU010000269.1:0-5005 GCA_041497655.1 Gammaproteobacteria bacterium | reverse complement strand
CTGCCGGCGCCGCCGCGCATGGCATGAATACCTCTTCGTAACCCCTGACGAGGTTGCCGACCCAGTCGTTGTAGCAGCGGGCGAGCGCCGCGCCGAGCTCGCCGGCGTTCTGGGTCGCGATGTCGATGCCGGTCGGAAAGATGATCTGCTTGTCGATTCCCTCCCTGCGAGCGTCGGCGAGCCGGCGCTTCATGTCGTAACCGCCCCTCTGGCGGTCCGCGAGCTCCGGGTCGTTCCTGGGGTCGTAGATGTACGGATGCTTGAACGCAGCCAGCGCGCGCGCATCGCCGGGCTCGAGCGAGTGTATGAATCGCGTCGCATGCGAGCGCCCGTCGCCGGCCTTCTGCGGAGTGAACTTCGCGAGCGGCCCGTCGAGCTGGTACACCTCGTCCAGGAAATAGCCCTCGCGCAGATGCGAATCCATATCAATGATCATGATGTTCCCCGCCAAAAACAGCTTTCAGCCATCAGCTTTCAGTGGTCAGCCTAATCCATGTGCGGGTTCGGCGCTTCGCTGTCTGCTGACGGCTGATCGCTGACAGCTGATTTTCAGCGCACACCGCGCAGCGTTTCCTCATAGAGCTTCGACCACCGGTCGTTCTCGTTCAGGGCCTCGACCGGATCGACCACCCGCACGCGCAGGTTCCTCAATGGCGAATCGCCCTGGCGCGTGGCCGGGATGTAGGCCATGTCGGCAAGCACCTTCTGGCCGTCGCCCAGCATGTACTCGTAGAACAGCAATGCGGCATTCGGGTGGGGCGCGCGCCGCATGACGCCCACCGCGTTGGGCCGCACCACGGCGGGCTCGAGCACGAACCAGTCGATCGGCGCGCCCTTGCGCTTCATCTGTTCGGGCATGTAGCTGTGCACGGTGAGCGCCAGCGGCACCTCGCCGGACACCACTAAATTGTTCAGCAGCGAATGCCCGGTGCGCACCGACAGGCCGTTGCTCGCCACCAGGTCCTGGAAGAACTTGAGGCCCCTCGCCTCGCCCATGTCCTTGACGACGGCAAGAAACCATTCCTGGTCCTGCGATTCGACCCCGAGGCGTCCCTTCCATCGCGGGTGGAGCAGATCCGCGTAGGTCCGGGGCAGCTCCTCTTTCCTGACCTTGTCCGTGTTGTAGGCGTGGGCAAACAAGTTGAGGTACACCGCTGCCCAGGTGCCATGCGCCGGCAGCGCGCCCTCGACCAGGTTCCGGTGCTGCGGCGAGCGGATTTCCTGCAGCAGTTGTTCACGATGCAGCGCCTCCATTTCCGGGGAGCCGAACAGCACCGCGTCCACTTCGTAGCGGTTCGCCCTCGCTTCCGTCAGCGCGCGTTGCAGCACCCGCAGGGTGCCCGAGCGCCACGAATTGACCTTGATACCGTAGCGGTGCTCGAAATCCGTGGCGATGGGTTCCATGTTGCTCGCAGCGAAGGTCGTATAGAGCATCAGCGACCCTTCCTTCTTCGCCGCTGCCAGGATGCGCTCGAAGCGATCGGCGCCCGCGTAGACGGCCAGGCTGGGAGTCGCCGCGGCGGGAGCAGTCTGCGCGCGGCCTTCCGGCACAGCGAGGAACGCCAAGGCCAGGGCTAGGAGCGGGGCAGCGCGTCTCATCGGGGTGCCCTCACGACGATTTCGTCGTAGAGCCTGGCCCAGCGCTCGCCCTGGTCCACGATGAGCGCGGGATCGATGATCGTCAGCGGGCCCCGGTTCAACGCGGTGTCCATTTTCCGGCTAGCCGGCACGAAATCGCGCTCCAGGAGGATTCTCTGGCCCTCGTCGCCGATCATGAATTCATAGTACAAGAGGGCCGCGTGCGGGCGCGGCGCGCGGCGCGCCACGGCGACCCCGTTCGCGTGGGCGATGGCGGGCGGCAGGACGAACCAGTCGAGCGGCGCGCCCTTCTGCTTCACCTGCTCGGCGGTAAAGTTGTAGACGGTGAGGGCGAAGGGCACTTCTCCCGCCGCCACCAGGTTCGTGAGCAGGGTGTGACCCCGGCGCACCGACAGTCCGTTCGCCGCCACCAGGTCGCGGAAGAGCTTCAGCCCCTTGTCCTCGCCCAGCTGCTGCACGACCGCGGCGAACCAGTCCTCGTCGGAAGCCTCGATGCCGAGCCGTCCCTTCCAGCGCGGGTGCAGCAGGTCGCCGTAGGAGGCGGGCAGCTCCTCTTTCCGGACCAGCCTGGTGTTGTAGGCCTGGACGAACACGTTCAGCCGCGCGCCGACCCACTCGCGATGCGCCGGCACCGCGGCCGGGATCAGGTCCGCGTGGTGGGGCGAGCGCACCGCCTGCAGCAGTCCCTCCCGGTGCAGGATCTCCAGCGAGGGGGCGTTGGACTCGACCACGTCCACGTCGAAGCGCGCCGCCCTCGCCTCGGCGAGCGCGCGCTGCACGATCTTCTCGGAGCTGGCGCGCCACATCTGCACCTTGACGCCGTAGCGCTTCGCGAACGCCGCGTTCAGCACTGCCATGTCGTCGACGGTGAGCGAGGTGTAGAGGTTGAGAAAGCCTTCGCGCCGCGCGCCTTCGGCGAGGCGCTGCTCGCGGTCGGCCCCGGCGTAGGCGGCGAGCCCGGCAAACGGGCTCGTCGGCTTCTGCGCCGCCGCGGGCGCCGCCGCCAGAAGGAACAAGCCGATTAGCAGGGAGACGTTCATTCCGAGACGATGTTATTGCGGCGGATCAGTTCCGCGTACTGCGCTCGCTCTTTCTTCAAGACGATGGCGAACTCATCCGGTGTATCGAAAACCGGGATCAGGGCCCGGGCGTCGAGTTTTTCGCGCAGCGACGGTGTTTTCATCAACTTGACGATCTCGGCGCTCATCCGCTGGATGATCGCGGATGGCGTCCCCGTCGGCGCAACAACGCTGAACGAGGGATAAGCGTCGACTTGCGGGTAGCCTGCGTCCGCGAAACTGGGCGTGCCGGGGAGATGGGGAGTGCGGTGCGACGTCACGAGCGGCACCATCTTCTTTGACTGAACGTGCGGCAGCACGGTGTTGACGTCCGATCCCATGAACGCGACCTCGCCGCGCAGCACCCCCAGCACCGCCTGGGCCGCGCCCTTGTAGGGCACAAGCAGAAACCGCACACCAGCGGCCTCTTCGACCATCTTCACGGCCATATTGGATGGGGTACCCGCTCCCGGGGTGCCGTAGGTGAGCTTGCCCGGCTCACGTTTTCCCAGCGCGATCAGGGCCGGCAGCGTCTTCGCGGGCACCGACGGATGGGCGGTCAGGACGATGGGGCTGATGACGCCGCGCGCGACCGGCGTGAAATCGCGCTCCGCGCTGTACGGCAGGTTCTTGTAGAGGCTCGGGTTGATGACGAGCGACGCGCTCGAAGAAATAAGGAAGGTATAGCCGTCCGGCGCGGCCTTCGCCGCGATCTCGGCGCCGACGTTGCCGCTCGCCCCGGGCCGGTTGTCCACGATGAACTGCCGCTTCAGGGTGTCGCCCAGCCCCTGGGCCAGCAGGCGGGCGTAGGTGTCGGTCGCGCCGCCGGGAGAGGAGGGGACGACCAGCCGCACCGTCCGCGCCGGCCATGCGTCCTGCGCCAGCGCCGCTGCTGGAACACACAAGGCGAACGGAAGCAGGAAGTGAGCGGCTTTGGTTGCAAAACTCTGCATCGGGCATCCCCGCGAAGGTGGGGATCCAGTACTCTACTCCGCGATGATGTTGTTGCGGCGGATCAGGTCCGCGTACTTCGCTCTCTCTTTTTTCAGGACGTTGGCGAATTCATCCGGCGTTTCAAAAACGGGGATCATGGCCCGCGCCTCGAGCCTTTGGCGAAACGCCGGCGTCTTCATGAGGCTGGCGATCTCCTCGTTCAAGCGCTGGACGATCGCGGGTGGCGTCCCGGTTGGCGCGACGACGCTGTACGAGGGAACAGCATCGACGCTCGGGTAGCCGGCCTCGGCGTAAGTGGGCGTACCGGGAATGTGGGGGGAGCGATGCGATGCGGCCAGCGGCAGCACCTTCTTTGATTGAACGTGCGGCAGCGCGGTGCTGATGTCGGTGACCATGAACGCGACCTCGCCGCGGAGTACCCCCAGCACCGCCTGGGACGCGCCCTTGTACGGCACGTGCAGGAACCGCACCTTCCCGGCTTCCTCGACCATCTTCACGGCCAGATTGGACGAGCTGCCCACTCCGGGGGACCCGTAAGTGAGCCCGCCGGTCTCGCGTTTTGCCAGCGCGATCAGGGCGGGCAGCGTTCTCGCAGGCACCGAAGGATGGCAGGTGAAGACGAGGGGACTGACCACGCCGCGCGCGACCGGTGTGAAGTCGCGCTCCACGCTGTACGGCAGGTTCCTGAACAGGCTCGGGTTGATGACGAGCGCCGGACTCGAAGAAACGAGGAAGGTATATCCGTCCGGCGCGGCCTTGGCCACGATTTCGGCGCCGATGTTTCCGCCTCCGCCGGGCCGGTTATCCACCACGAATTGCTGCTTCAGCCCGTCGCCGAGGCCCTGCGCAAGCAGGCGGGCGTAGGTGTCGGTGCCGCCGCCGGGAGAGGAGGGGACGACGAGTCGAACCGTCCGGGACGGCCACCCGTCCTGCGCTGACGCCAACGCTGCCGGCAAGACCACGAGCAGAGCGAATATGACAGCGAAGGCCTTGTTCATCTCAAGTCCCGTATTTGTCCAGCTGGAATCGCTTGGGCTTGAGCGTGCGGCAGATCTCCCGCACGGCCTCGGCCTGGCGCAGCGGCAGCCCTTTTTCCTTCGCCATGGCCGCCACGATTTCCATGTCGTCGTCGGCCCATGCCATGGTCTGCTTGCCCCAGTGCTCCAGCGCACCGTTCGTCGAGTGGGTCGTGAGCAGCGCCTTGCGCAGCATTTCGAAGTCGAGCCCGTAGCGCTGCGCAAGCGCGAGCCCTTCATGGTTGGCCACGAGGCAGGCCCACATGATCATGTTGTTGACGGCCTTGGCCACTTGCGCGCTGCCGACGTCCCCGGTGGGGACGATGTCGCTCGAGTAGGCCGCGAGCACCGGCCGCAAGCGGTCGACGACTTCCGCGG
>JBGQGU010000268.1:0-5010 GCA_041497655.1 Gammaproteobacteria bacterium | reverse complement strand
GTTCACGTTTTCCCCGCGCAAGCTGAAAGGCGGCACATTTTGCTTCGAGATCGGCACGGCGGGCAGCATCACGCTCGTGCTGCAAGCGCTGATACCGGCGCTGCTCGCGAGCGGGGAACCTGCGCGGGTGGTCGTGACCGGCGGCACCGACATCTGGCAGGCGCCGCCCGCCGATTACTTCTCGGAGGTCATGATGCGCCACCTTGCGCGGATGGGCGCACGCCTGCACTTCAGCGTCTCGCGGCGCGGCTACTATCCGCGTGGGGGCGGCGAGATCGCGGTCGAGATCTTTCCGGCTACATTGCGGCCGATGAGACTGCCAGCGCCCGGTGCGCTGCGCCGACTCGAAGGGGCGACGCACGTCTCCAATCTGCCGGCGCACATCGCCGAGCGAATGCGAGGCGCGACACTGACCGGGCTCGGCCCGTTCGCGGAAACCGCGCGGATCGCGGCGCGCGTGCTCGGGAATGCCGAAGCGATCGGGCGCGGCGGCTCAGTTGCGGCATGGGCCGAGACCGAGCACAGCGTGCTCGGGGCGGCGCGCGTCGCCCGGGTCGGCGTGCGCGCGGAAACGCTCGGCGAAGCGGTGGGCCGGGAACTGCGCGCGGACCTGGAGGCAGGGGTGACGGCCGACCTGCACGCGGCCGATCAGCTGCTGGTCTATCTGGCGCTGGCGGGGGGCGAATCCTCGTTCACGGCCCGCGAGCTCACGAGCCACGCGCAGACGGCGATGTGGCTGATCGGCCGGTTCCTGCCGGTACGGTTCGCGGCCGAGCGCGAAGGCACGCTGCACCGGGTGCGGGTCTCGCAATGACGCCGGTCCATGAGCTGCTCGCGCGTATTCGCTGGGATCCCGCGTTCGGGGCGGCGAAATTCGTGATCGGCTACTGGGACCGCATCGGCCGGGCGGAAGTCAAGGTTCCATTCGAGCGCATCCGCTTCGAGCCGGGAGAGCACGCGGTGCTCGAGGCGGTGGAGGAGGACGGCAGCGTGCACACGGTGCCCCTGCACCGGGTGCGCAGCGTGTGGCGCAACGGCGAGCTCATCTGGCACCGCGAGGGCCGGGCCGGGTGAAACCGTCCTCAGCGGTCGCTGGCGTCCGCCTGGCGGAATGCCCCCAGCGTCCATTCGCAGGAAACCTCGTCGTGACGCAGGACGTAAATGTCGCCGTCGGATGCCGCGACCTTGAAGTAGCGATGGTCGGGAGCGAGCCAGCGGTCGAGGATCGCGCGCACCTCCATCCGCCGCTCGCCGAGCGTAAAGGCGCGCGGCTCCTGCTCGCCGCGGTATCCTGCATAGCATTCGACGTGGGCCTTCATCCCCGCCTCCCGTAGCCGCGATAATACGCGTTGTCCGTCCCTGCCTGCCCGTTGCCGCCATGCGCCCGATCTTCAGCCCCGCGCTCGTGAACGATCCGTTCGGCGACCCCGGCCTGTACGTGGATTTCCGGTTCGAACGGCGCGCCCTGCTGTTCGACCTGGGTGATCTCGCGGTGCTGCCGCCGAAAAAGGTGCTTCGCATCTCCGACGTCTTCGTCTCGCACACGCACATGGACCACTTCGTCGGCTTCGACCGGCTGCTGCGGATCGCGCTGGGGCGTGACACGGGGCTGCGCCTGTACGGCCCGCCGGGGTTCATCGACCGGGTCGAGCACAAGCTGGCCGCCTACACGTGGAATCTCGTCGAAAACTACCCCACCGACTTCGTGATCGCGGTCTGGGAGGTGGACCCGGACTGGCAGGCCCGCGGAGCGCGCTTTCGGTGCCACCGGCGTTTCGAGCGCGAGCCACTCTCCGCGCGCGAGCTGCGCGAGGGAGTGCTGCTCGACGAGCCCGCATTCCTCGTGCGCGCGGTGTTCCTCGACCACCGCACCGCCTGCCTCGGCTTCGCGGTCGAGGAGAAGACCCACATCAACGTATGGAAGAACCGGCTCACTGAGCTCGGTCTTCCCGTCGGGCCGTGGTTGAAGGAGCTCAAGGACGCGGTGCGGCAGGGCGCAGCCGACGAAACGCCCGTCCACGCCCGCTGGCGCGACCGCGACGGTGCACAGGAGCGGACGCTCGCGCTGGGAACGCTGCGGTCCGAGGTCCTGCGGTTCGTGCCCGGCCAGAAGATCTGCTACGTGACCGACGTGCTCTACCACGAGGACAACGCGCGCCGCGTCGCGGCTCTTGCGGCGGACGCGGACCTGCTCTTTATCGAGTGCGTATTCCTGGACGAGGATCGGGAGCACGCGGCGCGCAAGTGCCACCTCACCGCGCGGCAGGCCGGTGGGATCGCGCGCGCGGCGCGCGCGGGCGGTGGTGCCGTTTCATTTCTCGCCGCGCTACACGGATCGCGAGCACGACCTGCGCAACGAACTCGAAGCCGCCCGCACCGCGAACGATGAACGCGGAACGATGAACGCGGAACAGGAAACCGGGTCGAATGACCGTGGCCGCTAGTTCATCATTCATCGTTCATCATTCATCGTTGCGCTTCAAGGCGCTGCCGCCGCTGTCCCTATATATCCACATCCCCTGGTGCGTGCGCAAGTGCCCGTACTGCGACTTCAACTCGCACGAAGCGCGCGCGGCGGTCCCCGAGGAGCGCTACATCGCCGCGCTGATCGCCGACCTCGACCGGGCCGTGCCGGAGATTTGGGGGCGTCGAGTCTACAGCGTCTTCTTCGGCGGCGGGACGCCCAGCCTGTTCTCGGCGCGCTCGGTGGACGCGATCCTGTCGGCAGTCCGCGCGCGCCTTGCGCTCGCTGCCGACGCCGAGATCACCCTCGAAGCCAATCCCGGTACGGCCGAAGCAGGAAAATTCCGCGACTTCCGCGCGGCGGGGGTAAGCCGCCTTTCGGTCGGCGTCCAGAGCTTCGACCCGCGCCACTTGAAGTCGCTCGGGCGCATCCACGACGAGCGCGAGGCGCGGCGCGCCATCGAATTGGCGATGAGCAATTTCGATAACGTGAACCTCGATGTGATGTACGGATTGCCGGCGCAGACCGTAGAGGAGGCCCGGACCGACATCGAGGCGGCGCTCAGCTTCCACCCGCCGCATCTCTCGTGCTACCACCTCACGATCGAGCCGAACACCTATTTCCACCGCTTCCCGCCGAAACTTCCCGACGACGACGCGGCCGCCGCCATGCAGGACGCGATCGAAGCGCGGCTCGCCGAGGCCGGCTACGATCACTACGAGACTTCCGCCTTCGCGAAGCGAATCCAGTCCCTCGACACTCGACACTCGACACTCGACACTTCCCGTTGCGCGCACAATCTCAATTACTGGACCTTCGGCGATTACCTTGGCATCGGCGCGGGCGCGCACAGCAAGCTGTCCTTTCCGGGACGCGTCGTGCGGCAAGTCCGGGTCAAGCACCCGGAACGCTACATGGAGAGCGCGGAAGGAGGCGATCCGGTCCAGGAGCAGCACGAGGTGCGGCCGCAGGAAATCCCGTTCGAGTTCATGATGAACGCGCTGCGGCTCAACGCCGGCTTCGCGGTGGCGCTGTTCGAGGAGCGTGCCGGCCTGCCACTGACCGAAATCCTGCGCGAGCTGGAAAGCGCCGAGCGCCGCGGCCTCATCGAACGCGACCATGCGCGCATCGTGCCCACGCCGCTCGGCCGGCGCTTTCTCAACGACCTGCTGCAGTTGTTCTTGCGGGAGAAGGCGGCGGTCTAACGTTCCGGATCAGCCGCGCGCTTTTCGCGTCGGCTGCAGCCGGTGGTTATGTGCCATTCAAAGCTGATACCGAGTGATGTCGAGCGAGCCATGGAAAACGCCGAGGATATCAACGTTCCCGTCGTCCTTGACCAGGTAGGCGATTCGGAAATGTCCGTAGAGGAGGATTCGCACATGGCGAGGAGAGGCCGAATAGCGATGGCCCATCTCGGGAAAGGAAACGAGGTCTTGCGCCCGCTCGTAGATGCCCTGGACAGTGCGACCCGCGGCTTGCGGATTATCGGCGGCAACGTACTCGAAGATGTCTTCGAGCCAGCGTTGGGCTTCCGCCGTCCACCTTATCTCTGCCATGAGCGGATTCGCCGCGCCATGTCCTCGTTCGAGATTACGCGCTTCGCATCCGAATCGGACAGCCCGCGCTCGACCATGACGTGAAAGGCAAGCTCGCGGACGATCTCTTCCCGCGAGCTGTCGTCAGGCTGACCCTGAATAAGTTGGGTAAGCTCTTCCTTTACGGTGGACATGGGTGAAACCTCCGCGTTGCCCTTAATTCTGCCACAGCCGTTCGTCTTCGGCGAATGGCACATAACGTCCCGCATCACCTGCGCGCGCGAGACAGCGGCGTGCTCGCACGCGTCAGTGTGCATTGGGTGGTTATACCGCGATTTTGATACCGAGCCATGCACACACGGCCCGTTCGACTGAGCCAAGCTGATCAGCGGTGAGCGTTCCGAGATGGTTCATCAGGCGAACTGTGGGAACGGTAACAATGCCTTGTGCGTCGAACGCGCCGGCGCGCAAAAATCTGGCAGAGACAGCGATCTCGAATCGGGGTTGTCGAAGCGAGGTCGTGTGGGGAATGACCGTGACGAGGGAGCGGTCTGATTCCTCCAGAGGGACGCTGAGAACTACGCACGGACGGACCTTCGCGGCCAGTCCGAGGTCAACCATATATACCCCGCCGCGAAGCGGCGCCCTCACCCCTTGGCCTCTCGACGATCAAGGTCTTGGAACACTTGATCGGCGGCTCGGACGAGTTCTTCGTCCGAAGGGAAGGAATACGGCAACTCGGCGGCGCGACGAAGAAGCTCCTCCAAGACCTCGCGTCGTTCGGCCTCGGATAATGCCTCAAAGGACTGCAATAGATGTCGCGCCGCGTCTCCCATGGCCGAAATATTCTACACCCGTTCCCTCGCGGTATAACGTGCCCCGATCACCCGCGCGACAAGACAGCGACGCGCTTGATCGTGTCGGCGTGGATCGGGTGGTTATACCGCAACGTCGACGTAATCGACGCGGCTGGAAGGCTGGGGAATAGGGGCCCCGTCTTCGCGAAGCCCG
>JBGQGU010000267.1:0-5018 GCA_041497655.1 Gammaproteobacteria bacterium | reverse complement strand
TTCGTGTTGAAGACGAAGTCGATGTCGTCGTAGAGATTGATGACGACCGGGCCGTTGGTGACCGCGACGTAGCGCGCCGGCTCCCGCCCGGAGCCGTTGAAATGCTGGTGCCAGGCGTTCACGGGAATCGCGAAGAGGGCGCCCGCCTTCCATTCGAAAGTGATGCGGCTCCCGGCGTCGTTCCATACCGCCGTCGAGCCGCGCCCCGAGAGGATCATGACCATTTCCTCGAACAGCTGGCGCTGCGGCGCGAGCTTGCCGCCGGCAGGGATCTCGCACACGAAGCAGTCATTCGAAGTGCGCGAGGCCTCGTGGTTGAAATACACGCCGCGGCCGCCGCGGCGCGCCCAGGGCTTGAGTTCCACGGTGTTGAGGTCGGGGACATAATGCGAGGGGATGATGTCGAGCCCTTCGGCTTTCACCCAGCGCGTGTAGGGCGTCTCCTTCTCGGTGGCGAATTTCTTCGCCATCTCCTCCGAAACCATCGCGTTCTTGGCCATTGCTTACTCCCGGATTCCGATGGGTTGAAAATCTACTCTAAGCAAGGAGTCTTTGCCAGCGCCGCCGCGAAACAGCGTGAATCACGACTCACGAATCACGCCTTTCTCCCCCGCCAGGGCGATGCACTTCTCCGTGCTGATGCGAAGAAAGATCGGCTCCCCGACGCGCGTTCGCAGCGAGGGGTGGGCGGTCGCGAGCAGCAGTTGCTCGCCGACCGCCACCTGGAAATCCACCGTGTCGCCGAGGAAGACCTTGGCGCTCACCGTGCCGGTGCAGACGTTGGCGCCGTCCGGCCGCTGTTCCGTGAGCTCGATGTCCTCCGGGCGGATCGAGAGCGCCACCGCGTCGCCCGCCCGCAGCCCGTCCGCCGAACTGGCGCACAGCTCCCCCAGCACCGTGCCCACGCGGTAATTGCCGGGCCCGTCGACCGCAACCACCTTCGCCTCCAGCAGGTTGCTCCTGCCGATGAAATCGGCGACGAAGCGGCTGCGCGGCCGCTCGTAGATCTCGCGCGGAGTGCCGACCTGCATGATGACGCCCTCGTTCATCACGGCGATCTCATGCGAGAGCGCCAGCGCCTCGGACTGGTCGTGGGTGACGTAGACCGTGGTTACACCGGTTTCGCGCTGGATGCGCTTCAGCTCGAAGCGCATGCGCTCGCGCAGCTTGGCGTCGAGGTTCGACATCGGCTCGTCGAGCAGCAGTAACTGCGGCTCCATCACGAGCGCGCGTGCGAGCGCGAGGCGCTGCTGCTGGCCGCCGGACAGGTTGGTCGCTGGCCGGTCCTCAAGCGCGTCCATCGCCACGATGGCGAGCACGCGCATCACCCGGTCCCGTATCTCTTTGGCGGCGAACCTGCGCCGGCCCACCTTCATCGGGAACGCCGCATTTTCGAACACCGACATGTGCGGCCAGATCGCGTAGGACTGGAACACCATGCCGATGTTGCGCTCGCTCGGCGCGACGAAAATCCGGCTGGCGGAGGCGTAGAGGGTGCGCCCGCCCAGCGTGATCTCCCCGGATTGCGGCCGCTCCAGCCCCGCGATCGAGCGCAGCGTGGTGGTCTTGCCGCACCCGCTCGGGCCGAGCAGCGTGAAGAGCTTGCCTTCGGGCACGTCGAACGCGACGTCGCGCGCCGCCCTGACCGGCTCGCCGCTCTCGGTCGGGTACTCGGTATTGAGGCCGCGAACGCTCAGCATGAGGCCACCCCAAAACCAAAATAGACAGGATTAACAGGATTAACAAAATTCAAACAATAGACCCTTGACTGTTTGGGTCTTGTTTTTAATCTAATCCTGTGAATCATGTAAATCCTGTCTATTTCTTGTTTACGCGTCGCGCACGCCGAACCGGCTGCCCACGAACTGCGCGAGCATCACCATCGCAAACAGCAGGCCGATCAGCATCACGCCCAGCGCGGAGAGCTCCACGTACTGGCCGTTCTCCCACAGCTCCCAGATCATGATCGAGACGACCTCGGTGCCGGGGCTGTAAAGCAGGATCGAGCTGGAGAGCTCGCGCAGCGAAACGATCGCGATGTAGATCCAGCCGGCGACCAGGCCGGGCTTCAACAGAGGCAGCACGATGCGGACGAACGTCGAGGCCCAGGACGCGCCGCTCATCGCCGCCGACTCCTCGAGCTCCTTGTGGATCTGCACCATGGAGGCGGTGTTGTAGCGGATGCCGTAGGGCATGAAGCGCGTGATGTAAGCGAGCAGCAAGATCCAGATGGTGCCGTAGATGCCCACATTGACATTTAGATAGAACACCATGATCGCGAGGCCGAGCACGAGGCCCGGGAACACGATGGGCAGCGAGGCGAGGTTGTCGAGGAGCCACCGCCCCGGGATTTTTGTCTTCACCACCATCCAGCAGATCACCGAGGTCACCAGCATGATGATGGTCGCGCTGCCAAGGCACAGGATCAGGCTGTTCCAGAGCGTGCGCAAGAAAGCCGGGTGGTTGAGGATAAAACGGTACGGATCGAGCGTAAGATTGGCGAGCGCCGCGGCGGAGGGCACGCTGTAGTACTTCTGGATCGAGGACCAGACCAGCACAAACAGCGGGGCGGCGACGATCAGCAGGAAGTAGGCGATGAAGATCGCCGCCGTCAGGTAGCGCCAGCGGCCGAGGTCGATGCGGCGCGGGCGAAAGCCCTTGCCGGTCACGGTCGAGTAGCGCTGGCCGGACGCGGAGAGCCGGGACTGGAACCAGACGCCAGCCGAGGTGAGGAGGAGGAGCGTCACGCCGTAGGCCGAGGCGAGCCCGATCTGGCTCGGGTAGCGGTGGATCGCCTCGTAGATCGCGGAGGTGAAGACGAAGATTCCGGCGGGCATCCCGAGCAGCGCCGGCACCTCGAAGGACTCGATCGCGCGCACAAAGAGGATCAGCAGCGTCGCGAAGATCGCGGGCCACGTCAGGGCAAGCGTGATCCGCCGCACCACCTGCCAGATGCCCGCCCCGCTCATGGAGGCGGACTCCTCGAGCGCCGGGTCCATCGAGCGGAACGCGGCGGTCATGAGCAGGAACGCCATCGGCGAGTAGTGCAGCCCGTCCACCCAGATCATGCCCCACAGGGTGTACACGTTGAAGAAGACGGTGTCGGTCTGAAACCAATGTTGCAGCAGGAGGTTGAAGATCCCGATCTTGGGGCTGGCGAGCATGATCCAGGAGATGGTGAAGAGGATGCCGGGGATGATCAGCGGCACCATCGCAAGGCCGAAGAACAGCCGCTTGAACGGCGTGTTGGTGCGCTCATTCATCCACGCGAGCGCCGTGCCGACGACGAGCGAGAACGCCGCCGTCCCGACAGCGAACAGCAGCGAATTCAGGAACAGCTTCGCCGTCTGCACGCTCGTGTATGCGGCGCCGTAGTTGCCGAATGTGAACTCGGCCGGCTTCGCCGCCGTGTGCGGCGTGAAGAAGCTCTGCCACAGCAGGAAGCCCAGCGGGATCACCGCGAGGTAGGCGACGACGGCGACGCAAACGCCGAGAATCACCCACTTGAGGTCGATCCGGAAGCGGGGGGCGATTACGCCCGGCCCGCCGGGGCGGTCAGCTACTGCCTCCATGAATTGTCCTCAGGTTTTCCGTGTCAGGCTTACAGCTCCTATCAAAACGACCGTCGGGTTCGCAATTGGAACCACCCCCATCCCAACCTTCCCCCTGAGGGGGAAGGTGACTGTTCTGAATACCCTCGGCGACAAGTACTGATCCCCTCCCCCTCAGGGGGAGGTGCGCCGAAACGTGGAGCAGGGGCCCCGATCTTGGGGATGCGACCGTGGAGGCGCACATAAGCACGCGGGCAATCGCGGCGCTGCATCCCGCTGCGGGGTCGCATCCATCGGCCAATGCCGACGGAACCTGCTCCGCCCTCCGCGGGCGCAGGGTGGGGGTGGTTGCAACCAGTCCCGGCATCGTGATTCCAGCTCTTATTTGTGCTTGTGAGGGTGGCCGTGATCGTGCCCGTGATCATGGGGGTGGTCATGATCGTGGTCGTGAGGGTGGCCATGATGATGGTGGTCATGCACCGGGCCGTGATGAAGGTGGTACTCACCGGGATCATTCGGATGGCGCGGGTCCTCGCTGAACAGCAGCGACTTGATCGTGACCGGCACCGTGTGCGATGGCAGCCGGATGCGGCCGAGGTCGATGTAATCGAGGTCCCACAGCGTCACGCCGTCGATCACCAGGATCTCGTTCGCGAGCTTCAACTCCTCGCGCAGGATCGCACCGAGCGTCTGCGCGATGTCGCCGTCGAGCACGAGGTAGAGCGGCTTTCCGCTCGCGATGGTCCGCGGCAGGCCCTTGACGATACCCTGCGCGAAGGCGGCGATGCGCGGGTAGGAGGGCGCGCCGGCCCAGCGGAACGCCAGTGCCACCTCGGACGCGCCCTCTTCGAGGTCGAACGCGGTGAAATGAGTGTGGATCGCCCGCGCCAGCTCCTCCGGCACGATTTCCTCGCGGCAGGTATAGGGCGGCAGCAGCACCTGCAGGTTCTTGCGCGGCAGCAGGTCGCCCGGGCTCGAGATGTAGATGGTGTTGCCGGAGAGCTGCACGCTGTATTCGGAGGCGCCCACCGCGGTGGCGCGTATGCATTCGCCCGGCGGCAGCAGCGGCCACGGCAGCGCCCCTTGCTCGAGGCGGCGCGCGATGGCGGTGCCGAGGAGCTTGCCCATGTCGCCGAAGTCGCGGCTCTCCCTCTCGTACACGTACTCGGCGACGCCGCCGGAGAACATCACGCCGTCGATGCGCCCGAGATCCGCGATCGGGTCGGTGAGATAGAGGTGCTCGATCGCGTGTGGCAGGGGGCGTTCCCGGATCGCCGCGATCAGCGCGTCGGCCATCCATTCCGCCACGCGGGCCATGTCCGCGCGCGCCGCGCGATCGCCCGTCTTCCAGGAGTAGCCCGCCTGGGCGGCAATGTGACGCCCCGCGGGGTCGAGGCGCAGGATGCGCTCTCCTGTGTCCACCACTTGCAGCCGCCCGCCGATGTGCACGGCGGCCATGGCCTCGAT
>JBGQGU010000266.1:0-5023 GCA_041497655.1 Gammaproteobacteria bacterium | reverse complement strand
GCTTTCATGATGAAGAACGCGGAATAGGTGGTCTCCGCGGAGTAATTGGGGAATCGCGCCCACCGCTTCCGGTAGCGCTCGATGAAAGCCCTGTTATCCGCGGTATCGGGCCAGTTGTGGATATAGCGGGCCGTCGCCCAGAGCTTGCCTTTGAAGCGGTCCTTCGCGACCTCCGCGGAGATTCCCTCCAGCACGTCCACCGAGCCGCCCATCGCCTGCCACCAGACCTGGACGTTGTCGAAGACGCCCTGGATCAGGGCCTGCCGCAGCAGCATGACGGCCTCTCCCGCCCATGGCGTTGCGAAGATCGCATCGGGCTTCTGCGCCATTACCGCCGCAACATGCGGAGAAAAATCGAGCGTCAGGAACGGCGCCCACGCCTCGCCCACGAATTCCACGTCAGGCCGGTATTTCCTCAAGGTTTCCTTGAACAGGTTCCAGGACACGTAGCCGTACTCGTAGTCCGCGCCGATGTTGGCCCAGCGCTTGATATCCATCCGGTCCTTGAAGATCAGGGCCGCGATGATCGCGTCCTGGTAGACGGGAACGCTCACCCGGACGATCTCTTGGATGCCCTTTGACGCCACCAGGTCCTCGGTCAGCCGGTGGGTCGCCGCATGGGTAAAGAAGTGAATCCGCTTCAGCTCCGCGAGCACCGGCCCCATGGCCATGGCGACGCCGCTCGAGTCGGTCCCGACCGTGAAGTGAGCGCCCCAATCCGTCACCAGCAACCGTTCGTTCTTGACACCGGTCGCGGCCCGGTTCTCGTCGTCCATGAATCGGATCTCGATCTTGCAACCCAGGACGCCGCCGGCCGCGTTGATCTCCTCGGCGGCCATGGTGGCTCCCATCTCGATTTGCCGCCCGTAGTCCGCGTGCGGGCCCGAGGCCGCCCCCTGCACACCGACCTTGATGGCGGGCACGCCGAGCTGGCACTGCGCCCGCGCCGGGCCGGCCGGGACGAGGAACAGGGCAAGGAGAAAGGGGACGCTTAGAGCCGAAAATTTCTTCTTCATCATGGGTCTCCTCCTTGAATGAAGCAGGGTCTTGAAACTAAGTGAAGGCGGGCTACGACTGTAGGGAGGACTGATGCCTCTGTCAACAGCAACCAAGCGGAGTGTCGGGTGTCGGGTGTCGAGTGGGGAATGGGCAGCGAAATTCATCCAGTTACACCTTCATCTCTGTTCCCTCGACACTCAATTCCTCGACACTCTTATTTCATCCCTCATCCCTGGTCTGTGACCCCGGCCCGCCGCGCTGCATCGCGTCGGGCGTTCGCCGGCTCGAACGTGCGCAGGCACGTTCCACGAATTCCCGGCTCACCCCTCAAAAGATGTCCCCCCTCTCGTACTGCGACGGCCAGGGCACCTTCGCCTTGAGCACTTTGGCGGCGTGCAGCGGCCAGTAGGGGTCGTTCAGGAACGCGCGCGCCATGACGACCAGGTCGGCCTGGCCACTGGCGATGATTTGCTCCGCCATCTCCGGGCTGTTGATCAGGCCGATCGCGCCGGTGGCGATGCCGGCGCGGCTGCGGATCGCCGCGGCGAACGGCACTTGGTAGCCCGGGAAGATGTTGATCTTCTGGCGGGGATCGACACCCCCGCTCGAACAGTCGATGAGATCCACCTTGCCGCCCGCCTTGAGCAACTGCGCGAGCCTCACGCTCGCTTCGATATCCCAGCCGCCCTCCATCCAGTCGGTGCAGGAAATTCGCACGAACAGAGGCTTTTCCTCCGGCCACTCCGAGCGCACGGCGTCCACGACTTCGAGCAGGAAGCGGACGCGGTTTTCGAAGGACCCACCGTAGCGGTCGGTGCGGCGGTTCGTGACCGGCGACAGGAACGACGAGATCAGGTAGCCATGCGCGCCGTGCAGCTCGATCACTTCGAAACCCGCCTCGCGGGCGCGCCGTGCCGAAGCGCCATACAGCGCAACGACGCCGACGATTGCTTTCTCGTCCATTTCCCGCGGCACGGGACTGCCCTCGGCGAACGGGATAGCCGAGGGTGCGATGACCTCCCACCCGCCCCGCTCCGGGGTCAGCCCCTTGCCGCCTTCCCAGGGCCGGGTGCACGAGCTCTTGCGGCCGCCGTGGGCAAGCTGGATTCCGGCCACCGCTCCCTGCGCCTTGACGAACCGGGCGATGCGCGCGAAGGCATCGCGCTGCGCGTCGTTCCACAAGCCGGTGCAGTAGTGAGTGATGCGCCCGCGCGCCTCGACGTTGGTCGCTTCCGCGAACACCAGGCCCGCGCCACCCACGGCGCGCGAGGCGAGGTTTTGAAAATGCCAGTCATCCGGCACGCCGTCCGTTGCCGAGTACTGGCACATCGGCGAGACCATGATGCGGTTGCGCGCCGTGACCGAGCGGAACGAGATCGGCCGGAAGAGGTGCGGATTGGGGTCGCGCTGGAGGATCTTCCGCCCGATCTCCGCCTGATCGAGGCTCGGGGATGGCTGTGCTTTCGTATCCATATGTCGCGCGGCTGCTTCCGCTATTCTAGAACAAACATGCGGCCGCACCGTTAGAATTCATCTGGCTATCGGCGTCACCTACCGGAGGAGAGCCCGCCATGAGCAAGCGCAAGGCCATCCGCACCGACATCGCCTGGAGCACGACCGACCGCATCACGGTCAAGGGCTTCGACCTGTGCAAGGATATTCTCGGCACCCTTTCGCTCGGCGATATTGCGTTCCTCGAGCTGACCGACCGCCTGCCCACGACGCGGGAGTCGGTCGTGTTCAACGCGATCGCGGTGACGCTGGTCGAGCACGGCCTGACGCCGAGCGCCATTGCCACCCGCATGACTTATACCGGCGCACCGGAAGCCATGCAGGCAGCGGTCGCGGCCGGGCTGTGCGGGCTCGGCAGCGTGTTCGTCGGCAGCATGGAAACCGCGGCGCGCATGCTCCAAGAGGCCATCCCGGATCCTGCGAAAAAAGCGGATTTCGACAAGCTCGCGCACGATATCGTCGAGCGCTTCCATGGCCGCAAGCAGGCAATACCAGGAGTGGGGCACCCCATGCACAAGCCGGTGGATCCACGCGCGCCACGGCTGTTCCAGATCGCGGCGGAGAACGGCTTCGACGGGCCTTACATCAAGCTCATGAAACAGGTGGCGAAGGAAGCAGAAGCGGTTTACGCGAAGTCGCTACCCATCAACGCCACCGGCGCCATTGCCGCGATCGCGAGCGAGCTGGGGCTGCCGTGGCGCATCGTTCGCGGGATCGGCGTCATGGCGCGCGCGATCGGGCTAGTGGGACACATCCGCGAGGAGATGCGTGAGCCGATGGCGCGCGAGATCAAGACGCGCGCCGAGGAGGAGGCGACAGCCCACTTGAGAGGAAAGGCGTGATTCGTGAATCGTGATTCGTGACTCGCCAGCAGATATCAGAGGTAAAATAGCTGTGTGAGTGACGTAGAACTCAAGCGCTGGGCTGAAACCTGGGAACGCGCCGGGCGCGAAATGACGCTCATTCGGCGTCGCGAACTCGAGCACATGACGGACGAGCAGGCGAAGTCGGCCACCCTGGACTTGCTCACCATGCCCCTGCCTGAAGGGCTGCCGGCGCGGCCCGGATCTGGCCTCGTCGATCAGCAGCGCCTATTCTCGAGGCTGCTCTCTCACCGATGAAGACCGTCCTCGAGGCGGCCCTCGAGGTGCAGCGCTACCTGTCTCGCGTGAGCGAGCGGTTTTGCTTCATTGGCGGGATCGCCCTGCAGCGGTGGGGCGAGCCCCGTCTGACCCGGGACGTGGACGTTACGGTGCTCTCCCCGTTCGGAGAAGAGGGCCGCAGCGCCGACCGGCTACTGGCCGCTTTCCGGCCGCGCATCGAGGGCGCGCGCGACTTTGCTGTCCGCAACCGCGTCCTTCTCATCCAAAGCGAAGGCGGCATTGCCGTGGATGTCGCCTTCGGAGCGGTGCCGTTCGAGGAGCGCTGCGTGGCGCGTTCGAGCGACTGGGAGCTTGCGCCGGACGCGGTCCTCCGTACATGCGCGGCCGAAGACCTGATTGTCTTGAAGGCGTTCGCTTCCCGGCCACAGGACTGGATTGACGTCGAATCGATCGCCATTCGCCAGCGCCATCGGCTCGATTGGAATCTAGTGTTCGAGGAACTCGAACCGCTCGCAGCGGTGCGCGACGTACCCGGACTGCTGGACCGGCTGCAGCAGCTTCGGAACAACGTTTCACAGCAGGACTGAACGCACCCTAGGGGTCACAAGCTGCACGGGGTTGTGAGTCGAATCACGACCCACGAATCACGATTCACGCTCTTACTTCTGCGGCGGCTTGCGCCGCTCGAACGAAATCGCGGCGGCTGATTTCAGCTCGGCGATTTCCTCGTTGGTGAGGCCAAGCTCGAGCAGGATGCTCTCCGTGTGCTCGCCGACTTCCGGAACCGCGTCCATGCGCGCTTCGAACTCATCGTGCGTCGCGGGTGGCAGCAGCGCCGGCAGCTTCCCCTTGGGCGAGCCCATCTCGCGCCAGCGGTCCCGCGCCTTGAACTGCTCGTGGTTCCACACCTCCGCGGGTGAATTGATGCGCGCGTTGGCAATACCGACAGCGTCCAGCTTCTCGATCAACTGCTCCGTCGTCAAAGTCGAGAACACCTTGTCGATAATCGCCAGGATCTCCCCGCGGCGCTCGTTGCGCTTGGAATTGCTATCGTAGCGGGAATCGGCCGCCAGCCTGGGCTGGCCCAGGACCTTGTCGCAAAACGCCGCCCACTCGCGTTCGTTCTGCAATCCGAGCATGACGCTCTTGCCGTCGCCGGTGAGATAGCGCCCGTAGGGGACGATGGTTGCATGGTCCGGCCCGGTGCGGGGCGGCGCCGCCCCGCTGAAGTGCGTGTAATAAAGGGGATAGCTCATCCACTCCCCCAGGGCTTCCAGCATCGTGACCTCGACTCGCCCGCCCTTGCCGGTCTTTTCGCGCTGCAATAGCGCGGTGAGTATCCCGGAGAAGGCATACATGCCGGTTGCGATATCGGCGATGGAGATGCCGACCTTGCTGGGGGACTCCGG
>JBGQGU010000265.1:0-5028 GCA_041497655.1 Gammaproteobacteria bacterium | reverse complement strand
GGTGGTGGCGCTCGACGTCGAGATCTGGCCGACCTCGATCGTGGTGCCGGCGGGTCACCGCATCGCGCTGACCGTGCGCGGGCGCGATTACGAGTGGCAGAAGACGACCGGCGCGAAGCTCTCCGCCTTCAAGAACGAGCTGCTCGGCTGCGGCCCGTTCCTGCACAACGACCCCCGCGACCGCCCTGCATCGGTGTTCGGCGGCAAAGTCACCCTGCACATGGGGCCGCAGCACGCGTCCTATATACTTGTCCCCGTTATTCCACCAAAGGCATGATAAGTGATAAGTACCGCGCGAGCGCAGGCCTGTTATCACTCATCACTCCTCTCTCGACACTCGACACTCGACACTCATCCGACAATAGGAGGATTAAATGAAATACTACGGCTTCTGGCGCTCGCTCGCCGCCTGCCGCGTGCGCATCGCGCTCGCGCTGAAGGGCATCAAGGCGGAAGAGACCTCAGTCAACCTGATGCAGGGCGAGCAGTTGAAGCCCGAGTATCGCGCCGTCAATCCGCTGGCCGTCGTGCCCTCGCTCGTCCTCGATGAGGGCGGCACGCCCTTGTTCGAGTCCATGGCGATCATCGAGTACCTGGACGAGACCCACCCGCAAACGCCGCTGCTGCCCAAGGATCCCAAGGGACGCGCCCGCGTGCGCGGGCTGGCGCAGATCGTCGCGTGCGACGGTCATCCCCTGCTCGTCCCGCGCGTCCGCAACTACCTCGAGAAGGAATTCAAGGTGGACGAAGCGGCGCGCACCCGCTGGTGCCAACATTGGGTAATGGAATCGCTCAAGGCAATCGAGGCACACCTCTCGAAAGAAAAGGAGACCGGGCGCTACTGCCACGGCAATTCACCCACGCTCGCCGACATCTGCGTCGCGACCCAGGTCTTCGGGGCCCGGTTCTTCGGCTGCGACACCGCCCCGGTGCCGACGGTCATGCGTGTGTTCAACGAGTGCATGAAGCTCGAAGCGTTCGACAAGTCGCACCCCCTCAAGCAGCCGGGTGCGCCGGCGACGCCGGCGCACTGAGGGATCGCTCATCACCCATCACTCGATAGGGAGCAAGCCATGACCACCGCCACACTCACCCGCTACGAAATCGACGTCGAGGATGTCGAATACATCCGGCATGGGAACAAGCCGCTGCTCGCGCGCGTGTACAAGCCGCGCGGGACAGGACCATTTCCGCTCATCATCGACCTGCACGGAGGTGCTTGGTGCAATAAGGACCGCACAAGCGATGCCGGAACGGATGAATTGCTGGCAAGAAGCGGCGTGGTGGTGGCATCCCTGGATTTCCGGATGCCGCCCGAGGCCGGATACCCGGCTTCGCTGGCCGACATCAATTACGCGATCCGCTGGTTCAAGGCCCGGGCCGCGGAATTGAGCATCCGGCCCGATAGAGTCGGCATTCTGGGAGTTTCGAGCGGCGGCCACCAAGCCATGCTGACAGCCATGCGGCCGCACGACCCGCGTTATGCGGCGCTGCCCCTGTCGGCCAAGACGGCGATTGACGCCACGCTGCGCGCCGTCGTCCTGTGCTGGCCCGTCATCGACCCGCTGGGTCGCTACCAATACGCCAAGACCATGCAGGGCGGCGCGCATTCGAAACAGGCGGATAACTGGGTGCGTTGCCATGACCAGTACTGGGCCGGCGAAGCGGCCATGGCCGAAGGCAATCCCACACGCGCGCTCGACCGCGGCGAGGCGGTTCACATGCCGCCCGTGCTGTATCTCCAGGGCACCGCCGACCTCGCGCATCCGGTGCCCAATCGCGATCGTTTCATCGCGAATTACCGCAAGGCGGGCGGCCGCGTGGAATTGCATCTGTTCGAAGGCATGGGCGAAGCGTTCATCACCAACGACTCGCGAGCGCCGGCCTCCATCGAGGCAATCGACAAGATCATCGACTTCGTGCACCGCGAGATGAGCTGAGCGGCGGCCCCGGACGTCGTTTTCACCCGCCTCCCGGCATGGCAAGGATTGCTCTCAAGTTTGGTGGTTATCAAGAACCCGCTTCCGTTCACAACCGCGCGGCGGAGCGCTTCGGGAAACTGCTCGAGCAGAAGCTCGGCGACCGCATCGCCTTCGAGCTGATCGGCAGCGTCCTCAAGCTCGGCCTGGGGTCAGGCGACCTGGTGCCGATGGTCGAGCGCGGGGAGCTGTCGTTGTGCTACATGTCCACGGTGCGCTTCTCGAAGGCCGCGCCGTCATTGCAGCTGCTGGAGCTTCCCTTCGTCGTCAAGGATCTTCCCACCGTGTTCCGCGCGCTCGACGGCGCATATGGCAAGGAAGCCGCGCGCCGCATTGATGAAAACACGCAATGCCGCGTGCTCGGCTTCTGGGACAACGGCTTCCGCCATTTCACCAACCGCGTGCACCCCATCCGCAAGCCCCAGGACTGCCACGGCCTGCGCATCCGCACGCAGGCGAGCGAGCTGCACGGCGAAGTATTCCGGGCTTTGGGCTTCGAGCCGATCGTGTGCGACGTCAAGGACTTCGTGGAGCAAATCGGCACCGATCGCTTTCAGGCGCACGACAACGCCCTCACCAACATCTACAACTTCGGCGTCCACAAATACCACCGCTACATCACGCTCTCCGGGCATTTCTGGGGCGCATCCGTGATGGTGTGCAACGCCGCGCATTACCGCGGCTGGCCGAAGGAAGTGCAGGCCGCCGTGGACGCGGCAGCGCGGGATGCCACCGCCTACCAGCGGCAGCTGGCAGCGGCGCAGGATGCCGAGATCATGGCAAAGCTCGATCCCGCGCAGAACGAGGTGATACGCCTGACCGACGCCGAGCGTGGCGCGTTCATGAATGCAGTTCAGCCGGTGCGGGAAAAGTACCAGAAGAAGCTGGACCCGAAGCTCTTTGCCTACCTCGAACCACCCCCACCCTAGCCCTCCCCCTGATGGGGAGGGAAGTTTTTTCTCTATCCCTCCCCCTGATGGGGAGGGAAAGGTTTTCTTTCTCGCAGAATTATAAAAAATCTCCTTCCCCCTCAGGGGGAAGGTTGGGATGGGCATCCTGTACTGCGCGACGCCCGTTCTCTCCTTCCCCCTCAGGGGGAAGGTTGGGATGGGGGTGGTGTTGAGCAAGTCTCATTTGTTACGCACCTCAAAAAGTCGAATCACGACTCACGTCTGTCCTGAGCGGCGCCGAAGGGAATCACGATTCACGGCTTTCAATCAAGGCAACAATCTCCGCCGGAAACAGCGGCGTCTTCGTGACACGCACGCCGAACGGAGAGAGCGCATCCTCGACGGCGGATAGGATCGCCGCGGGCGCCGGCACCACGCCGCACTCGCCCACCCCCTTTACTCCGAGCGGGTTGAGCGGCGACGGCGACTCGATGTGGATGATCTCGACCGGCGGCATCTCGGTGGCGGTGACCAGGAGATATTCCCCGAGGTTGGTCGTGACCGGCTGGGCGTTCTCGTCGTAGCCCATCCATTCATAGAGAGCGTTGCCGATGCCGTGCGCGGTGCCGCCCAGGATCTGGCCGTCCACGATGACCGGATGGAGGATGCGGCCGCAATCGTGCGCGAGGACGTAGCGCAGGATGCGAACCGCGCCGGTCTCGACGTCCACCTCCACTTCCGCCACCGCGGTGCCGTTGGCGTAAGCCATGTCGTCCACGACGAAGTACTCGGTCGCCTCCATGCCGGGCTCGACCTCGCCGGGCAGCGCGTAACCCGGCGTGCCGGCGACCGTGTGCGCGATACGCCCGAGGCCGATCTTCATATCGGGCGCGCCTCTCACGCGCACTTCCCCGCCCACGATCTCGAGGTCCGGCTCCGCCGCCTTGAGCAGCAGCGCGGCGACCTTGAGCGCCTTCTGGCGCACCTTCTTCGCGGCGAGGTGCGCTGAGGAGCCCGCAGTGACCGTCTGGCGGCTGTTCGATCCGCCGATTCCCATCGGGATCGCCGCGGTATCGCCGGTCGTCACGGTCACGTTTTCCATGTCGCCGCCGAGTTGCTCGGCCACGATCTGCGCCAGCATGGTCCGCGTGCTCTGCCCCATCGCGGTGGCACCGGAGTAGACGTGCACTCTTCCCGACGGGCCGATGCGCACGGTGACCCCTTCGAACGGCCCGCGGCCGGTCCCTTTGACGAAATTCGCGAGCCCGATGCCGAGGTAACGTCCCTCTTTCCGCGCCGCAACCTGGCGCGCGCGGAAATCACCCCAGCCGGCCCGCGCGCACGCCTCCTCCTGGCATTTCGAATAATCGCCGCTGTCGAGCACCACCTGCATGCCGCCGCGCGTCTTGAGTTGCTTGGTATAGGGCATCTTGGCCGCGGGTATGAGGTTGCGCCGGCGCACTTCGGCCCGATCCAACTTCAATTCGCGTGCGACGCGATCAAGCAGCCGCTCCATGACGAATGTGCCCTGCGGGTGGCCCGCGCCGCGCACCGGCGTCACCGCCACCTTGTTGGTCAGGGCAAGCCTCGCGCTCATTCGGTACGCCGGCACTTCGTAGGGCAGCGTGACCGTCTCCGCCGAGTTGTGCGCCAGGTTCACTCCGCGCGCGGTGTAGGCGCCGTGATCGTGGATGAACGATCCGCGCACGCCGAGGATGCGCGCTCGGGCATCCACCGCGATTTCCACCTCCCAGTACTGGTCGCGCTCCTGGGTGGTCGCGATGAAGTGCTCGCGGCGGTCCTCGATCCATTTGACAGGGCGTCCGGTGACGAGGGCCGCGATGCAAAGGACCACATCCTCGGGATAGATCACGAGCTTGGGGCCAAAGCCGCCGCCCAGGTCCGGCGTCACCACCCGCAGCCGGTTCTCGTCGCGCCCGAGCATGTCCACCAGCACGCGCAGCGCGGCGTGCGGCATCTGCGTGGAACTCCAAAGCGTGATCCGGTCCTCGATGGCGTCATGGACCGCGACGGCGCCGCGGCACTCGATCGAGTGGCTGCCGCCGCGATGCTGCCAGAGCGATTCCCTGAAAACATGGGCCGCGCCCGCAAACGCCTTGTCGGTGTCGCCGTAGCCCATGCTGAACTCGGCGAGCAGG
>JBGQGU010000264.1:0-5037 GCA_041497655.1 Gammaproteobacteria bacterium | reverse complement strand
TGGTGAACTCCGCCGGCGGCAGCCAGCCGGCGCTGCCGGTCGACGCCCCGGAGTCAAAATGGCTGGAGGCCATGACGCTCAACTTCGTCCGGGTGCGGCAGCTCACGCATGCAACGCTGCCCGGCATGATCGAGCGCCGCTGGGGGCGTGTCATCAATATCTCCGGCAAGTCGGAACCCGAGGGGCTCATCGCCGCAACGCCGGCCAAGGCGGCGGTGCATGCCTGGTCGAAGGGTTTGTCGCGCGTGGTCGGGAAGCATGGCATCACGGTCAACTGCATCCAGCCGGGGCGGATCATGAGCGAGCAGATCCGCCGCAAGTATTCCCCGGAATTCCGCGCTAAGCAGTCCGCCGAGGAGATCCCGGTCGGCCGTTACGGCGAGCCGGAAGAGCTTGCCAGTCTCGCCGTGTTCCTCGCCTCCCCCGTCGCCCGCTACATCACCGGCGCGGTGATGCCGGTCGACGGCGGCCTCAGACGCTTTGCTTTCTGAGAAAAGCGTGAATCGTGAATCGCGTTTCCCCCTCACCCTAGCCCTCTCCCCCAAATCGGGGGAGAGGGGAGTCATAGGTCGAATCACAAATCACGAATCACGCCTTTGGTCGTATAATCAAAGCGATTCGCTGGAGAAATCGATATGCAAACCAAGATTCCGTGTGTCGTAATGCGCGGCGGAACATCGCGCGGCCCGTTCTTTCTCGCCTCCGACTTGCCTGCCGACGCACCCACGCGCGACGCAGTGCTGCTCGCTGTGATGGGATCGCCGCACGAAATCCAGGTGGACGGCATCGGCGGCGCGCACTCCGTGACCAGCAAGGTGGCGATCATCAGCAAGTCGAAGCATTCCGAGGCGGACGTGGATTACCTGTTCGCCCAGGTGCAGATCAACGAGCGGATCGTCGATACCAAGCCCAACTGCGGCAACATGCTGGTGGCGGTGGGGCCGTTCGCGATCGACACCGGGCTCGTGCCGGCGAAGCACGGCGAGACGACGGTGCGCATCTTCAACGTCAACACCCAGTCGCTGGTCGATTCCATCGTGCAGACTCCAGGCGGCAAAGTCACCTACTCCGGGGACGCCGCAATAGACGGCGTTTCCGGGACCGCGGCGCCCGTCAAGCTCAACTTCAAGAGCGCGATCGGGTCGGTCACCCAGAAAATGCTGCCCACCGGCAAAGCGCTCGATGTGATCGACGGCGTTGAAGTGAGCTGCGTGGACATCGCAATGCCGGTGGTTCTGATGCGGGCAGAAGCGTTCGGCAAGACCGGGCACGAGACCGCCGCCGGACTCGATGCGGACAAGGAACTGTTCAAGCGCATGGAGACGATCCGCCGCAAGGCCGGCGCGTTGATGGGCATGGGCGACGTCTCGAAGCTGGTGGTGCCGAAGATCGCGTTGCTGTCGAAGCCGCGCAAGGGCGGTACCATCGCCTCGCGCTTCTTCGTGCCCGAGGCCTGCCACAAGGCGCACCCGGTTACCGGCACGGTGTGTATCGCCTCGGCCTGCGCCATACCCGGCACGGTGGCCTCGCAGATCGCCCCCCTTCCACCGGCACGGCAGGGTGTGATCAGGATCGAACATCCCTCGGGCATGATCATCATCGATCTCGACGTTGATCTCGCCGGCGACAGGCAGGAGCTGCGCCGCGCGGCGCTGGTTCGCACCGCGCGCCGCATTTTCGAAGGCCAGGTGTGCATCCCCGAGCACGTGTGGACGGGTGGCAAGCGCGCCGTCCAACCCGCTGCAGCTGCGGCCTAGAACCCGGTCTTAATAGACAGGATTAACAGGATTTACAGGATTGGCAGGACCGAAGCAATAACATCGACAAGACCCCTGCGGACAGCGCTGACCGCTTGGTCGGGGTTGTTGTCTTGATCTTGTTAATCTTGTTAATCCTGTCCATTCCATGAACGTGGCCGTGATCGGCGGCGGTTACGCCGGCATGGCGGCCGCGGTCACGCTCGCCGAGCGACGCGTTCCGGTCACGGTATTCGAAGCGGCAAAGACCCTGGGTGGACGCGCCAGGCGGGTCGATCACCGCGACCTCGCGCTCGACAACGGCCTGCACATCCTTATCGGCGCCTACCGCGAGACCCTGCGCCTGATGCGGTTCGTGGGCGCCGACCCCGAGCGGCTGCTCCTGCGGTTGCCGCTCACCTGGCAAATTCATGAGCGATTCTTGCTTAAAGCCGCGGGCTTGCCGGCGCCGTTCCATCTGCTCGCCGGCCTGATCACCGCTCGCGGCGTGACGTTCGGGGAGCGCCTCTCTGCCGCCCGCTTCATGCTGCGCATGCGATGGCAAGGCTACAACCTGCAACAGGACACGAGCGTTGCCTCGCTTCTCGAAGAGCACGGCCAGGGCGGCCGCATGACGAGCCTGCTGTGGCGGCCGCTATGCGTCTCCGCGCTCAATACTCCCCCCGCGGCCGCCTCGGCGCAGGTGTTCCTGAACGTCCTCCGCGACAGCCTCGACGCCGACCGCGCATCGAGCGATCTGCTGCTGCCGCGCGTCGACCTCTCCCGGCTGTTCCCGGACCCGGCATCGGATTACGTTCGGGCCAACGGCGGTGCGGTACTAACGGGACAGCGCGTCACTGGCATCGACGAGAGTGATGGTGGCTTCACCGTGCACTGCACCGACGGCAAGCACGCTTTCAGCCACGTCGTGTGCGCCCTGCCACCGTATCACGCGGGGGTGTTTCTGATCGGCATTTCCGCGCTGGCCGAGGTCGCCGAGTCCGTCGAGCGCCTTGCCTACCAGCCGATTTACTCGGTCTATCTGTGCTATCCGGGTGAGCGGCGGTTGCCCGCGCCGATGCTGGGATTCGAGAGCGCGCTGCTGCAATGGGCGTTCGACCGCGGCGTGCTCGGCGGGCAAAAGGGCGTGATCGGCGTGGTCATCAGCGCGGAAGGTCCGCACCAGGATCTCGCGCTTGACGAGCTCGCGCACCTCGTTCACCAGGAGTTGCAGCAGCAGCTTGGCATCCTGCCCGACCCGACGTGGCACCGCGTGATCGCCGAAAAGCGCGCTACTTTCGCCTGCACGCCGGGGCTCAAGCGACCGGAGGCGCGCACGCCGCTGCGCAATTTCCTGCTCGCGGGCGACTACGTGGCGAGCGATTATCCCGGCACGCTCGAATCTGCGGTGCGCAGCGGCGTCGCCGCTGCCCGCCTAATTCTAGAAAGGCGTGATTCGTGATTCGTGATTCGACCCATTACTCCGTGTGTCGTGATTCGACTCCCACCACCCCCGCCGCTCCGCGGCGACCCCTCCTCCGGCAGGAGGGGAAATGAAGGTAAGTCCCCTCCTTCGATAAGGAGGGGTGGCGTGAAACGCCGGGGTGGTTTCCTCATGTCTCCTCATGTCACGATTCACGAATCACGAATCACGATTCACGCAGTCAAGGCGCGTGAGGCTGCGATGCCCTCTATAATGTCCAAAAACTCCGATTGAGGAAGCAATGGCGCAGCGTGAAGTCATGGAGTATGACGTCGTCGTGGTCGGCGCCGGGCCGGCGGGACTCGCCGCGGCGATCCGCCTGAAGCAGCTCGCGGCGCAGCACCAGCACGAGGTCAGCGTGTGCGTGCTGGAAAAAGGCTCGGAGGTGGGCGCGCACATCCTGTCGGGCGCGGTGATGGACCCGCGCTCATTGAATGAACTCGTCCCGGACTGGCGGCGGCTCGACGCGCCGCTCAACGCGCCGGTCAGCGAGGACCGCTTCGTGTTCCTCACCGAGGGCGGGTCCTGGAAGGTGCCGGACTTCATGCTCCCGGCGTGCTTCAGGAACCACGGCATGTACGTGGTCAGCCTCGGCAACGTGTGCCGCTGGCTGGCCAGGCAGGCCGAGGGGCTCGGCGTGGAGATTTTCCCCGGCTTTGCGGCCGCGGAAGTGCTGCACCGCGAAGACGGCGCGGTGCGCGGCGTCGCCACCGGCGACATGGGCATCGGACGCGACGGCAAACCGACCGCCAATCATCAGTCGGGCATGGCGCTGCATGCGCGCTATACATTTTTCGCCGAAGGCTGCCGCGGCCATCTCGGCAGGCGGCTTCAGGACCGCTACAACCTGCGCGCCGGCGCTGACCCGCAAGTCCACGGTATCGGGTTGAAGGAGCTCTGGGAAATCCGGCCCGAGAAGCACCAACAGGGGCTGGTCATCCACACCGCGGGCTGGCCGCTCGCGAGCGGCACCTACGGCGGGTCATTCTTCTACCACCTCGAAAACAACCAGGTCTCGATCGGTTTCGTCGTCGGGCTCGGCTACAGCAATCCGTACTTGAGCCCGTACGAGGAATTCCAGCGCTACAAGACGCATCCCGCAATCCGCCCCTTTCTCGAGGGCGGCAAGCGCCTCGCCTACGGCGCGCGGGCCATCTCCGCGGGGGGGCTGCAGTCATTGCCGAAGCTCGTCTTTCCCGGCGGCTGCCTGATCGGGGACGATGCCGGATTCCTCAACGCTTCGCGGATCAAGGGCAGCCACGCCGCGATCAAATCGGGCATGCTCGCCGCGGAAGCAGCGTTCGCGGCGCTGCGGGCGGGACGGGCGAACGATGAGCTCGGCGCCTACCCCGAAGCATTCCGGGAAAGCTGGCTGCACGACGAGCTCCACCGCGCGCGCAACTTCAAGCCCTGGATGAGCAAGGGGCTCGCGCTCGGCACGCTGATGGTCGGCGTGGACCAGGTCGTCTTCGGTGGGCGGGCCCCCTGGACCCTCCATCACCGGCACGCCGACCATGAAACGCTGAAAACGAAAGGCGAAGCGCAACCGATCGCGTATCCCAAGCCGGACGGCGTGGTGAGCTTCGACCGGCTGGCGTCGGTCTTCATCTCGAACACGAACCACGCCGATGACCAGCCGTGCCACCTCACGCTCAAGGATGCGTCGGTCCCGGTCAAGGTCAACCTCGAGCTCTACGACGCGCCCGAGCAGCGCTACTGCCCGGCCGGCGTCTACGAGATCGTGCGCGATGCGAATGGGGATAATCCCCATTTGCAAATAAATGCGCAGAATTGTGTCCACTGTAAAACGTGCGACAT
>JBGQGU010000263.1:0-5052 GCA_041497655.1 Gammaproteobacteria bacterium | reverse complement strand
TTCCGCTCGATGAGCCGTGACCGGTGGAAGAGCTCGCCCCGGTCCTCACCCCTCACCCAGATCCACAGTGCCGATGGCGTCGACGGGACGTCGAATCCGGCGCCCGTGTGGGACGGGAATGCGCGCAGGCCTTCGATGTTCCTGCCCAGGGCGAGAGCGAGCGATGCGCCGATTCCCGCGACCACCCGCTCGCCATCTGCCGCATCGCGCAACTCGCGCAGCGGCTCGCGCGGGTTCACCCCGGGCTTGAGCGAAAACGTGAGATAACGCGCGAGCGGTGGGATCGGCAGCAGGATGCCGGGTTGAGGAGCTATTACTCGCATTGTGCTTCTCGGCACAGGCAGATTCCTGTCTTTCTCGGCGTCTTGGCGGTTCAGCTTTCTACTTCGCGGCCATACGCAGTGCCCCGTCCAGCCGGATCACTTCCCCGTTCAGCATCGGATTGACGATGATGTGCTCAACCAACGCCGCGAATTCGTCTGGCTTGCCAAGCCGCGGCGGGAACGGAATCTGGGCAGCCAGCGCTTGCCGCAATTCGGGGGTAAACGCTGCCACCATCGGCGTCTCGAAGATGCCGGGGGCGATGGTCATCACCCGGATGCCGAAGCGCGCCAGCTCGCGCGCCGCGGGCAAGGTCAGGCCCGCCACGCCCGCCTTCGAGGCGCTGTAGGCGACCTGGCCGACTTGTCCGTCGAACGCGGCAATGGAAGCAGTGTTGATGATGACGCCGCGCTCGCCTTCGGCATCGGGCGCGTTGCTCTCCATCGCCTGGGCCGCGAGCCGCAGCACGTTGAAGGTGCCGACAAGATTGATCTCGACCACGCGGCGGAAGATGTCGAGACGATGCGGGCCGCTCTTGCCCAGCACGCGCTCACCCGGTGCAATGCCGGCGCAGCTTACCGCGCCGTGCAGCGCCCCGAACTTCTCGCATGCGGCGGCGACTGCTTTCGCAACCTGTGACTCGTCGGTGACGTCGGTGATAAAAAAGCTCGCGCGCTGCCCGAGTTCGCCCGCGAGCTTCTTTCCCTGCTCCGCGCCGATATCACAGATCACCACGTTGCCGCCCGCCGTCGCGAGTTTGCGCGCAGTCGCCGCGCCGAGGCCCGATGCGCCGCCCGTGACGAGAAAGGTGTGGCCCGCTACTTGCATCGCAAGTAGTGATTAAGTGACTCAGTGACTGAGTGATTGAGCAACCCATCCGGCTTCGCTCTTAATCACTTAATCACCTAGTCACTCAATCACCCCCTTACTCGATCTTGATGCCGGCCTCGCGCGCGAGCTTCGCCTTTTTCACGAACTCGGCGCTGATGTACGCCATGAAGGCCTCCGGCGAGGCGCTGGCGGTGAGCTCGACGCCAATCTGGATGAAACGCTGGTGCAGCTCGGGTGTGGCGACGGCCTTCGCGACGTCCCCATTCAGGCGCACGAGTATTTCACGGGGTGTCCCGGCGGGGGCCACGAGCCCGTTGAACGTGATGTCCTCAAAGCCCCGCATGCCTGACTCGTCGAGGGTCGGCAGATCGGGCAAGAGCGGCGAGCGCTTGAGGCTGGTCACCGCAAGCCCTCTCAGCTTGCCGGCCCTGATATGAGGCGCTGAGGTGCTCACCTGGTCGAACATCATCGTGACCTGTCCGCTGATGACGTCGATGATCGCCTGAGCGTTGCCCTTGTAAGGCACGTGCAGCATTTTCAATCCAATGTGACGATTGAAGAGCTCGGCCGCCATGTGTCCGGTGCCGCCGGTGCCCGCCGACGCATAAGACATTTCACCAGGCCGGGCCGTGGAAAGCGCGACCAGTTCTTTCACCGAGCGTACTGGAAGCGCGGTATTCACCACCAGCACCTGCGGTACCAGGCAGGTCTGCGAGACGCCGGCGAAGTCCTTCAACGGATCGTAACCGGGGTTTGCCATGATCGAAGGAACCACGGCAAACGTGTTGGCCATTGCCAGCAGCGTATAGCCGTCAGGCGCTGCCTTCGCAACCAGGTGGGTGCCGACCAGACCGCTCGAGCCGGGCCGGTTATCGACGATCACCTGTTGCCCGAGACTTTCGGAGAGTCGCTGCGAGACCCCGCGCGCGACGACGTCCACGTTTCCGCCCGGCGCAAACGGCACGATGATCCGCACCGGCCTGGCTGGATAGGTCTGGCCCTGCGAATCCGCGGAGTAAGCGGTCACTAACACGACGGAAACCAGCAAATACATGCGCTTCATGAACCCCCCCCCCAATGCCGAACGTAGCAGGCACCGCCGGTCAATGCTTGTCCACGCGCATTCTAACGTAGGAGCCCGGCGCGTCCTCGATCGCCTTCAGCTTGCCCTTGCCGGGAATCCGCGCCGGCACTTTGCCGCCGCCGTGCTGCGCGATCCAGCCTGCCCAGTCGGGCCACCAGGAGCCGGGGTGCTGCGACGCGCCCTTCAGCCACCTCTCCGGATCATCCGGGAGCTTGGGGTTGGTCCAGTAGGAGTACTTGTTCGCCGCGGGCGGATTGACGATGCCAGCGATGTGCCCGGAGGCACCGAGCACGAAACGCACCGGGCCGGGGAAAAGCTTCGCCCCCGCAAAGGTCGAGTGCCACGGCGCGATGTGGTCCTCCAGGGTGGAAACGAAACAGAGCGGCGTGCGGACGCGAGTGAGATCGATCGTCTCGCCGCCAAGTTCGATGCCGCCCGGCTTCGCGAGCAGGTTCTTCATATACAGGTTGCGCAGATAGTAGCTGTGCATGGTCGCCGGCATGCGGGTCGAATCCGAGTTCCAGTGGAGCAGGTCGAACGGGAATGGATCGCGGCCGAGCAGATAATTGTTGACGACGAACGACCAGATGAGGTCGTTCGCCCGCAACATGTTGAACGTGGTCGCCATCTCGGATCCCTCGAGATAGCCGCGCTCCTGCATGCGCTTCTCGAGCGCTGTCACCTGCTTCTCGTCTATGAACACCTCGAGCTCGCCTGCTTCCTCGAAGTCGATCAGCGAGGCGAAAAACGTCCCCGATGCGATGCGCTCGTCCCGCTTCGCCGCGAGGTAGCCCAGGGTACAGGCGAGCAGCGTGCCGCCCAGGCAATAGCCAATGGCGTTAACCTCCCTTTCGCCCGTGGCCTTCTCGATTGCTTCAAGTGCCGCGAGCGCACCTTCGATCAGGTAGTCCTCGAAGCGCTTGTGGGCGAGCGTCTCGTCGGGATTGACCCACGAGACCATGAATACCGTGTGCCCCTGCTCGACGGCCCACTTCACGAACGAATTCTTGGCGCGCAGGTCGAGGATGTAGTACTTGTTGATCCAGGGCGGGATGATCAGCAACGGCCGCCGGAAGACCGGTCCGTTCGCCGGGTAGTACTGGATCAGCTGCAGGAGGTCGTTCTGAAACACGACCTTGCCAGGTGTGGTGGCGATGTTGACGCCGAGTTTGAACGCCTTCTCGTCTGTCATTCGCAGCCGGACCTGTTCGCCGCCGCCGCGCGTCAGGTCCTCGAGCAGGTTGTTCAATCCCTTTACCAGGTTCCGCCCGCCGCTCGCCACCGTTTCGCGCAGCACTTCGGGATTGGTAAGCAGGAAATTGCTCGGTGACAGCGCGTCGATGTACTGCCGCGTGTAGAAGTCGACCTTCTTCGAGGTTTGCCCATCGAGCCCCTCGACCCGGCCCAGCGTCTGGTGCAGGTGGCGGGCGGCGATCAGGTATGACTGCTTGATGTAGTCGTAGAGAAAATTCTGCTCCCAGTCTTCGTGCTTGAAGCGGCGGTCGCTATCGTGCGGCTCCGCGACCGGCTTGGTTTCCTGTCCCATCAGCTTCAGCATCGAGCGCTGCCACAGCGATACGTGGTCCTGCCAGAGCTTCATCTGCGCCTCGGCAAGCTTGAAAGGGTCCGACAGCAATTTCGCCCACGCCTCGAAGAAAGCCTGCGCGATGCCGAGCTCGTCGGTCATGCCCGCTGTGCCGTTTTTGCTGCGCCCCAGGAATTGCGTGACCAGCCGTGCGCTCTTCCCGGCAATGTCGGCGTAAATATTGGGGAGTTGAAAGACGTCGAAATCGGGTTGTCCTGGTCGCGGCTTTTCGGCCATCTCGCGTCCCCCAACTGGAGTTGACGTTTACGTAAACGTAGTATAGGATAAGTTCTTATTATATTACAGGGCATTGCTGCGTAGCACAATGACTACGACCTTTACCATTTCCGAGCTGTCCAGGGAATTCGAGGTGACCACGCGCACCATCCGTTTCTACGAGGACCAGGGGCTGCTCAGCCCGAAGCGGGAAGGTACCAACCGGGTTTTCAGCCCACGCGACCGGGTGCGCCTCAAGCTCGCCCTGCGCGGCAAGCGTCTCGGATTCTCCCTCGCGGAGATCCGCGAGCTCTTCGAGCTATACGACGTCTCACGCGGCGAACACCAACAGCTTGAGGAATTCCTTACCAGGCTGGAGCGGCGCCGGGCCGATCTCGAGCAACAGCGCGAGGATATCGAAATCATGCTGCGCGAGATTGACTTCTTCGCCAACCAGTGCCGGCGGCTGCTCCGGGGTGAACCAGACAGTGGAAACCCGAGTGTCGCCGCGTGAAGATTGGGGCAAGCTGGATCCGTAATTGACGTTAACGTAAACGCGCTGGAAGTGCCTGGAATCTGCGCCAAATCGACTCACCCGCAGCATCAGGAAGCCCCGATAAAGCGACACCGACAGGGTTACAAGAGGACAAGATGTTCCTGCCAAGTAGCGGCCGGACTATGACCACGCGAATCGAGCGGCGCTGTGGCGTCCATTCCAATTCGCGGCGCTCTGCCGGCGCCGTGTCACTGCGCGAGCTCCCATGGTCCAGGAATTGAACCTCGAGTTGGGAGAAACGGTGGACATCCTGCGCGAGTCGGTCCGCAGCTTCGCCATGCGCGAGATCGCCCCGCGCGCGGCCGAGATCGACCGGATCAATGAATTTCCGCGCGATCTCTGGCCCAAGCTGGGCAAGCTGGGACTGCTCGGCATCACGGTCGAGGAGGAATACGGCGGCACCCACTTGGGCTACCTCGCGCACGTGGTCGCGATGGAGGAAGTCAGTCGCGCCTCGGC
>JBGQGU010000262.1:0-5062 GCA_041497655.1 Gammaproteobacteria bacterium | reverse complement strand
GCGCAGCGCGAGCACGAGGAATCCCGTCCCGAATACCGCGAGCCCGGCGAGAAACCACGGTTCGTCGAGCACTGGCACATAGTTGCTCATGATCGGCACGCCGAAGCTCGCGAACGGCGCGATGCCCATCAGCGCCGTGCCGACGGCCGCAAGGCCCAGTGCCACCCACCCCGTTCCGGTCAGCCGCGGCGTGCTGTTCAGGCTCCACAGCACGCCGCCGAGCGCGAGAAACCACACCAGTACCGAGAAATCCACGTGTACCACGAGCGCCACGCGGAAGAAATCGGAGACCGGGAAAGCGTGCTGAAAATACGGCGTGCGCGCCGCCACGAGCAGCACCGAGAACACGCCCGAGCCGATCAGCGCCGCCAGCCCCAGAATGAGCCATCCCACTGCAAGCGAGCGCCGGCCGTCCTGGGGCACGGCGAGGTCGTAGCGGGTTTCAGCAAAAGAGCGGCTGATCGGCGGCAGTGCCGAGCCAACGTGTCGCGATACGGTCTTCACGGATGTTCGCCCTTTTCCCGCCAAGCAAGCCCGCGCGCAAGTTTATCGCGAGAGGAGCGGCGTGGCTCGTTTCTTGGCATTGCCGCAAGTCTGTCACGGAAACCCGAGAGCGCGCCGCGCAGAGAAGCCTCCTCCCCGGCGCCCGCTGGTACAACCACTATTCGATTGCGCGGCACGCTCCTCCGCAAGTGCGGCTCGCGCACGCCCGCCAGACGCTGTCCCAGCCAGTCGCCGCCCAGGCGATAGGCGCACTCTCCGTCCCGGCAGGCCGCGATCAGGACTCCGTCTGCGCCATGACGCAGCGCGTATTCGATGAAAGCGGGCGGCAGCATGCCGATGCACAGCAGGCTCAACGCGCCGACCCCCGACTCCTCGAGCCGGCGCACGTCCGCACCCTGGTCGCAACCGAAGGCGATGATGCGCCGGTCCGCTCGCAATAACGGGAGCTTGCGCTCGAGCTCATCCCGCACGTCGTTGATCGGCTGCTCGGGCATGTCGATCCCCGTCGCGAGCCACTGGTTGCTGCGAAACGGGGTGGAGGACGGGCAGGCTCCGGTGCAGATGCCGCAGCTCGCGCAGAGACCGGAGAGGATGACCGGCATTTTCTGTCCCGGCCGCGCACCGCTGCGCGCGTGCATCTCGATTGCGCCGTACGGACAATCCGCGAAGCAGCGGGCACAGCCGTTGCAGTTCGCGAGGTCCACGCGCGCCACCGGCGCCCGGGCGCGCCATGCGACGAACGGCAGCAGCAACATTCCCAGCGTGATTGTCCCCGCCAGGATCCAAACCGCCTCCGCCGACCACGCGTAGACCAACGGGTAGAACGCGAGATAGAACCAGTCGAAGCCGATCGCCTGGGGCGCAGCAGCGAGGTCGGCCGGGTCCTGGCTTACGGCGGGCCTGACGCAGGAAAGCACGAGCAGCGCCGCAAACGTCCCCCAGCCGAGTGCGCGCGCAGGGGCGACATCCGCGTGATTGACCCGTTGGATATGGATAAACATGCCGGCGAGCAGCGCGAGCGGGATTCCGATGTGGAGGAAGATCAGGAGCGTGAAGAAACGGTCGCTCACGGCTGCCGGCGTGAGGAAATTCCGGATGAGCGGTTCGCCGAACAGCGGCAGGGCATCGAACCACTCGGCGGTCGCCACCGCCACGAATTGCGCGAGCCGGTCCCACACCAGCCAGTAGCCGCCGATGCCGCTCGCGAGCATGAGCCACAGCATCGGCACCCCGCTCACCCAGGAAAACCAGCGGAACCCGGAGAACCGCCCTGCGACGAGTTCTTTCAGGAGATGGAGCGCGACGGCCGCGACGAACGCGTCCGACGCATAGCGGTGCAGGCTGCGCATGATCCCGCCCGCGTACCACTGCTCGTTCGTCATGTGCTCCACTGAGCGAAACGCTCCCTCGACGCTCGTATCGAAGAACACGTACAGGTAGATTCCGCTCGCCGCGACGATCCAGAAGAAGAAAAACGCGAGCGCCCCGAGGTGGCGCCAGGGATTTTCAGCAGCCTGAAACGCCCGGTCGAAAGCGCGTTCGATCGCGCGCCAGGCACGCACGCTTGCACCGCCGGACGCGTGCGCTGCGGCGGCCCGCCTCGATATCGCGCGCTGGACAGCGCCGCTCATGGTGGAGCACCGCCTCACAACCGGAAAATGAACCCGCCCTGGCCCGGGTTGAAGTCGATCACCAGCACGCGCCCCGGGTCGAGCGTGACGGCGATCTCCTTGACATAGTTGAAATCGCCCTCCCGTTTGTCCTTCAGGCGCGCGGTAAAGCGATGCGCGCCCGCGGAAACAACGCGCCGCCAATAGACGGTGGAAGCGAGATCGCGGCTCAAACCCGAAGGTGCAGCGACGATGCGATAGACGATCGCCCCGTCCATTTCGAGCTCGACCGTCACCGGCGAGCGCTCCCGTGGACAATCAAGCGGCGCGCGCATGTTCGGCGGCATTTTCGCAAGCTCCTCCGGGGTGCGCTGCCGGCACTCGCTCACGCGGGCACCCGCGTGGCTGAACGAAAGCCTCACCAGCGCCTCGCCGGGATCGAGGTGCCGATAGGCGGGCCCGGTCGAAAAATAGCCGATCAGCGCCATGAACGGCACGTAGAGCAGCGCCTGCGCGACGAATCGCAGCGTCTGCGTCATGTTGCGCCGCCCCCGAGCCGCACCATTTCGGCCTGGCCCATCGCCTTTCCGATCTGCGGCGCCAGCTTGAACGCGTCGGAGAAGCAGTCGTCCTGCGACAGGCCGTGCGCCATGAACGCCGGGTGGGCCGCCGCCACCATCGCGGCCGAGCCGCAGGCGTAGAGCTGGTAGCCGGAGAGGTCCGGGAAATCCTGCAGGATCGCCTCGTGCACGAGCCCGGTGCGCCCGGTCCAGTTGTCTTCGGGGCGCGGTTCGGAGAGCACCGGCACGAACCTGAAGTTGGGATGCTCGCGTACCCACTTTTCCGGCAGCTCGGCGAGATACATGTCGCGACGCGAGCGCGTGCCCCAATACAGGACCATCTGGCGCTTCATGCCGGTGCGAAACGCGTATTCGACCATGCTCTTCACCGGCGCAAAACCGGTCGAGCCGGCGACGAAGATGATCGGCTTCGCGCTGTCCTCGCGCAGGAAGAACGAGCCGAGCGGCCCCTCGAAGCGCACGCTGTCGCCCTCCTTCATTTCCGTGAACAGGCGGGTGGTGAAGCGGCCGTCCTTGATCCAGCGGATCTGCAGCTCGATCACTTCCGATTCCTGCGGCGCCGTCGCGAACGAGAAGCTCCGCTTCGCGCCATCCTCGAGGAGGATGTTGATGTACTGTCCCGCGTAGTAGCGGAGCCGTTCGTCGCCCTCGACCTTGAGGAACAACTGCATCACGTCGTCAGCGAGCCGCGCCATCTTGTGCACACGCGCCGCGTAGACCCTGACCGGGATCCCGCCCGGCGTGCCGACCGGCACGTATTCGATCTCGATGTCGGAGAGCGGCGTCGCGCAGCAGAACAGCGCCTTGCCCTCGCGTTTTTCCTGCTCGGTGAGCGCGCTCGGCTGGTGGGCGCCGTGGTCGACCGTTCCATAGGTCACCGTGCCTTTGCACACGCCGCAGCCGCCGTTCCGGCAGTCGAAAGGCATGGCGATCCCGTCGCGCAGCACCGCATCGAGCACGGTTTCGCCCTCGCGGGCGGCGACGATGCGGTTGTCGGGATGCACCAGGACGTGGAACAGCATGCCCTTGCGCATGAGCTTGGGCGGCAGCCACGGCAGCAGGAACAACAACGCGGTCGCGCCACCCACCAGCAGCCACACTGCGCCCGGCGTCCAGCGATAGAGCAGAGCGTACACCGGCAGGTAGAACCAATCGTATCCGATGGTCGTCACCGCCGCCGCGAGATCCGCGTGCTCCTGGCTCACCGCGGGTTTCACCAGAGAAAGCACGATCAGCGCGACGGTCACCGTCGCGGTGATCTGCCACGCCGGCGTAGTCTTCGCGCTCGGCACGCGATGGGTGTGCACCCACAGCAGCGCGAGCGTCGCCAGCGGCAGCCCGATGTGGATGAAGGAGAGCAGCGAGAACAGCCGGTCGCTGACCCCTTCGCTATAGATGAAGTTGCGGATCAGCGCGCCCTTGAAGAGCGGCAGGACGTCGAACCACTCGGCGGTCGCGACCACCACGAATTGCGCCAGGCGGTCCCACGGCAGCATGTAGCCATTGATGCCGGCCGCATACACCAGCCACAGCAGCACCACGCCGCTCACCCAGGAGAACCAGTGGAAGCTGCGGTAGCGGTCGAACGCGAAATGGCGCGTGAGATGCAGCAGCATCGTGAGCACCATCGCGTCGGAGGCGTAGCGGTGGAGGCTCCGCATGATGCCGCCGAAATACCATTGCCCGTGGGTCAGGTTCTCAACCGAGTCGTAGGCTTCGTTCACGCCGGTCTCGAAGAAAACGTACAGGTAAATCCCGCTCGCCACCACGATCCAGAACATGAAATAGGAGAGCGGCCCGAGATAGTACAGGGGATTCAACCGGTCGCCGAAGGCCAGATTGAACAGGCCCTCGACGCGCAGGAACGCCCATTGCCCCAGTGACCGGATGCGCTTCAGCACGTTGGCCTCGATAGTACGCGCGTAACCTCCGCTGAAGCCGCCCAAACTTCTGTGCGACGACTTCGGCGCGCGATGTAGTCTAACGCGTGGAAAACCCGGACACTATGAGGTGGATCAAGCGCCCAGGAGTGTGTCGGACTCTGTCCCGACACACTCCTTACGCAAAACCGCCCGCAGGAAAATAGCGCAATGGGATTCGAAATACAGGACGTCGGCCCCGCTCGTCCGTTATTGATGTCCAAAACAGGTCTTGTCATCCCGCTCTATTGCAAGTCTGCGGGCGGTTTTGCATTTAGAGCGCCTAACATAATGAAACGCGCGTGCGTTGCGAGCCAGAATCGTCGATGGCGCGAAGCGAGGCGCAGCCAATACTCGCTGTATTGGCAAGCCTCGCGACAAAGCTAGCGGCGATTCTGGCCGCAACCCCTCGTGGGCTGGCACGGTTTTGGCCCGCGGCTACCTGCTC
>JBGQGU010000261.1:0-5072 GCA_041497655.1 Gammaproteobacteria bacterium | reverse complement strand
GTCACCCGCCAGCGTAACGCGGTGCATGACGCGCCTGAACCCGTGATAGTCGTTCACCGGGTTGTGCTGGGTGCAACGGTTGTCCCAGAAAGCGAGCGAGCCGGGCTCCCAGTGAAAACGACAAGTGAACTCCGGCTGGACCTGGTGCTGGAAGAGAAAGTCGAGCAAAGCCGCGCTTTCCTGCTCCGACCAGCTCTTGAACCGAGTCGTGTGGCCGAGGTTCACGTAGAGCGCTTTGCGGCCGGTTTCCGGGTGGGTGCGCACGGTGGGGTGCTCTCCGACGAGCACCTTCAGCTCCGCGCCGGCGTCGCGCAAACGGTCCTCGCGCGTTTTCGAGACATCGGCCTTCGCCGAGCTGTAGACCCCGACCAGGCCCGCGAGCGTCCGTTTCAGCCCGTCCGAGAGCGTCTCGTAGGCGACGTATTGGTTCGCGAAAAGCGTGTCGCCGCCGTAGGGCGGGGTTTCCACGGCGTAGAGCATGCTCGCCATCGGCGGGCGCTCGAGATAGGTGGTATCGGAATGCCATACGCCGCCGAAATTCACTCGCTCGTGCGCAAGCTTGATCACCGGCGTGATCAGCGGGCATTCGGGCAAGCCTCTGAGTTGCGGATATTCCATCGGCTGGCCGAACTGTTGCGCGAAGGCGAGCTGCTCCTGCGGGGTCAGTTTCTGGTTCCGGATAAAGACCACCAGATGGTCGAGGAAGGCCTGATGGATCTCCGCTATGACTTCGCCTTCAAGGGGCCGCGCGACGTTCACGCCCTCGATCTCGGCACCGAGCGCGCCGGCGATCGGACGCACCTGGATATGGCGGTAGTGGCGGCGTGCCGCGTTGTCCATCGTTTCCTGCGGAGTGGCTCAGGGGTTCATGGCAGTAATTGTAACTGCCAGCGATAAAAAACCCCGCCTGCGCGGGGTTCTATGTTAAGGCCGGCACTGGCTGGTGCTCCTTGAGCCCCTTCTCCGGCGCGGCCGACAATTATCGACTCATTTTTTCATTTCTTCCTTCATCATCCCGCCCTTGTACATGTCCTTCATCATCTCGTCCTTGCCCATGGCGTCCTTCTTCATGTCACTTTTCTTCATTTCCTTCTTCATCTCGCCCTTGCCCATGGCGTCCTTCTTCATGTCGCCTTCTTTCATCTCCTTTTTCATCTCGCCTGTCTTCATCTCCTTCTTCATTTCTTCCTTCTTCATGTCCTGGGCGTAGGTGCCGCCCATGGCGAACGGCAGGCAACAGGCAAACATGGCCGCAATCAGCATCTTCATGCTCGATTCCCTTTCACGGTTGAGCGAAAAGACATTGATGCTGCGCGATACGTCTGCAAACCCTCATGACCCGCTGAACCAGTTGTATCCCTGGTCTTCCCAGTAGCCTCCCGGATACTCGTTCGTCACGAACATCGCGACGATGTGCTTCGGGTTCTTGAATCCCAGTTTGGTCGGAATGCGCAATTTCATCGGGAATCCGAACGGCGCCGGCAGGATCTGGTCCGCGAACCGGAAAGTGAGCAGCGTCTGCGGATGCAGCGCCGTCGGCATGTCGATGCTGGTCCAATACTTGTCCGCGCATTTGAAGCCCACGTACTTCGCGGTGAGGTCCGCTCCGATGCGCCGGAGAAAATCGCTGAAGCGCACGCCGCTCCATTTGCCGATCGCGCTCCAGCCTTCGACGCAGATATGACGGGTGACTTGCGAAACCTGCGGCTGCAGCGCGTAGAGCTCGGGCAGCGTCCATGGCTTCTTCTCGCGCACGAGACCGCTCAGCTCGAGCTTGTAGCTCGCCGCGTCAACGGACGGCACTTCGTCCATGCTGTAGAAGGCGTTGAATGGAAACGGCATGGTGATCGCGCTTTCCGGAAACTCGGGCGCGAGCCGGGTGGGGTCGAAGATCCACCCCTGCACACGGTCGTTCCAGCGCGACATCGCCCACAGGACTTTCTGCACCGATTCTGTGTCCGTCACGTCGCAGCCGGAGAGCAGCGCCACCGCGCCGAGACTCAATCCCTGCCGCAAGAACAGCCGCCGCTCGATTCTCTCGATCTGCGGCCGGGATTGGTCCTTGAGACTCTCTCGCATGCCGAACAGGCGTTTCATATCAATCTCCCCTGGTTGCGGCCGGAACGCGGGTGCGGCCGGTGAACATCGTTGGGAAGGAGCGCGGGACGAGCAGCGCCATAGAGACGTGGACGATTACGAACAGCACCAGCGCTGCCATCGCGAAGAAATGCACGTAGCGCGCGCCTTCGTAATCGCCCATGAGCAGGCCGAGCGTGTAGAACTGCACCGGCTTCCACAGCACGAGCCCGGACAGCACCAGGACGATGCCGATCAGGATGGCGCCCAGGTACGCCGCGCGCTGCGCGGCGTTGTAGACCCGCAGATCGTCGTGCGCGAGCTTACCGCGGAGCGCTGCGGCAACGTCGCGCCAAACCGCAGCCGGCGAAAGCGGCAGCAACTTGCGCCGGAAGTGCCCGGACACGATGCCGTAGGTCACATAGGTGAGGCCGCTCGCGGCAAGCAGCCACATCGCCGCGAAGTGCCACTGCAGCGCCCCGGCAAGCCAGCCGCCCAGCGTCCAGTCGCTGGGAAACTTGAATCCGAACACCGGTGACGCGTTGTAGATGCGCCACCCCGAAGCGACCAGGATCACGATCGCGAAGACATTGATCCAATGGGTGATTCTTACCACCAGCGGATGAACGCGAACGGTATCGTCACGATCCGGCGTCATGCGCATGCCCTCCTTCATTGTCCCGCCTGCCCTCGCCCGCGGCATGGCGGTCCCATCCTGTCTACGCGGGGTAACCCTTATTGGATGCGGTTCTAGATTATTTTAGAATCTCTCAACGCCTGGATGCGGGGGCCGTCATAACCGAGCTCGCGCAGCAGCGCCTCCGTGTGCTCTCCCAGCGCCGGCGCCGGACGCGCTGGCGGCTGGTCGCCCGCGCACCGAACCGGGGACGCCACCATGCGGTAGGACCCCCTCTCCGGGTGCGGGAGTGTCTGCAACCGGCCATGCTCCGTCACGAACGGATTCTCGAGCGCTTGCGCCAGATCGTTGATCGGCGCCGCCGGCACGACGCCAGCGAAGAGTGCGAGCCATTCGCCTGTCGTGCGCTGCTGTAATTCCCGGTCGAGCATTTCGGTCAGCAGATCACGGTGCTTCAGTCGGTCCGGGAACAGTCGAAAGCGCGCGTCCGCGATCCACTCCGGGCGTTCCAGCTTCTCGCACAGCGCCGGCCAGAACTTCTCCTTGTTGCACATGACATAGATCCAGCCATCGCGCGTGCGATAGAGCTGGCACGGCGTCAGTGCCGCGTGCGCGGACCGCGGCAGCCGCCCGGTGACGACGCCCTCGTTAAGATACCAGGTGGCTTGATACGCAGTGTTGATGAGGGCCATGTCGAATAAGCTGACGTCGATGTCGCGTCCAGCACCGGTCGCGCGCGCCGCCGTCAGCGCAGCGAGCAGCGCGTAGGCAAGGCCAAGTCCCGACATGTAGTCCACGATCGAAAGCCCGAAGCGCGCCGGCGGCGCGCCGGGCTCTCCAGTCAGCGAGAAGTAGCCGGCCTCCGCCTGCATCAGGTAATCGAAACCCGGCCAGTCGGCGCGCGGTCCGCTGCGCCCGTAGGCGGAGAGGTGCGCGCACACGATCTTCGGGTTCGCCTTCTTTAAGCGGTCGTAGACGAGCCCGAGCTTCACTGGCACGTCACCACGCAGGTTGGAGGCAAGGGCGTCGGCGGTACGCACGAGATCGTGCAGCACCGCCTGCCCCTCGCGCCGGCTCAAGTCGAGCGTGAGGCTCTTCTTGTTGCGGTTGAAGCTGTGGAAGAACTCGCTGTCGCCGGGCGCGAAGAAGTGCGGCCCCACCGCGCGCGACATGTCGCCGCCGTCCGCCGGGTTCTCGATCTTGATCACTTCCGCGCCCTGGTCGGCGAGGAACATCGTGCCGAAGGGGCCCGCTCCGTATTGCTCGACCGCCAGCACGCGGACGCCGTTCAGGGGCAGCACGGCAGGACACTCATGCCGGGTACCGCTTGACGAGCTCGCGCGCGATGATGATGCGCTGCAGCTCGTTCGTGCCCTCGCCGATCGCGAGCAGCGGCGCGTCGCGATAGTAGCGCTCGATGTTGAACTCCTTCGAGTAACCGTAGGCGCCATGGATGCGCATCGCTTCCAGGCTGTTCTCAAGCGCCGCCTCGGTGGCGTAGAGCTTCGCCATGCCGGCCTCGAGATCGCAGCGTCCACCCGCGTCGTAGGCGCGTGCGGCGGCTTCGGTCAGCAGGCGCGCGGCCTCGACGCGCGTCGCCATGTCGGCGAGCTTGATCTGAATCGCCTGGTGTTCCGCAATCCGCTTGCCGAAAGTCTTGCGCTGCTGCGCGTAACGCAGTGATTCCTCAAGGCAGGCACGCGCAAGCCCCGCCCCGCGTGCCGCAACATTGATGCGCCCGAGCTCAAGCCCGGCGAGGACCTGCTGCAAGCCGCGGCCCTCCGATGTACCGACCAGGTTCGATGCCGGCACCCGGCAGTCCTCGAACAGCAGTTCGGCCGTATCGATACCGCGATAGCCAAGCTTGTCGAGCTTGCGCACCACCTTGAAGCCCGGCCCCTTTTCGATCAGCAGCAGGCTCATGCCTTTGTACGCCGGTGCTGCGCGAGGATCGGTCTTTACCAGCACCGCCAGGATCTGCCCCTCGGCGCTGTTGGTGATCCAGGTCTTGGCGCCATTGACAATGTAGTGATCGCCTTCGCGGCGCGCTTGAGTGCGGATCGCCTGCAGGTCGGTGCCGCAGTCGGGCTCGGTCAACGCGAGGCCGCCGCGCAGCTCCCCGCTCGCGAAACGGGGAAGATAGCGGCGCTTCTGCTCCTCGGTTCCGTGGCGTTCGACCGCCGCCGCCATGATGAGATGCGAATTGAAGAATCCCGGGACCGACATCCACACCGCCGACATGCGCTCGACGATCCTCCCGTAGGTCACGGCCGGGAGCCCGAGTCCGCCGAACTCGGGCGCGATGGTGGCGCCGAACATCCCGAGCGTCTTCAGCTTCTCGACGATCGCGGCCGGGTAG
>JBGQGU010000260.1:0-5093 GCA_041497655.1 Gammaproteobacteria bacterium | reverse complement strand
GTGTCGAGCGTGCCGGTGAGCGAGATCGCGCTGGCGTTGTTGACCAGGCAATCGAGGCCGCCGAACGTGTCCGCGGCCTGCTTCACCGCAACGGCCACCGCGTCGGCGTCCCTCACGTCAAGCTGGATGGCGAGCGCCGCTCCGCCGGCGGCCTCGATTTCCCCGGCAACACTATGGATCGTTCCGGAAAGCTTCGGGTGCGGCTCGGACGTCTTGCCGGTCACCACGATGTTCGCGCGGTCGCGCGCGCAGCGGAGCGCGATCTCGCGCCCGATGCCGCGCGTCGCGCCGGTGATGAAGATCGTTTTTCCCTTTAACCCTGCCACCTACCCCTCCCCTTAACCGCCAAGAAGGACCAAGACCACAATCGAACCGCCAAGCACGCCAAGAACGCCAAGGAAACCAAAGCGAATAATAATAAGATCAGAAAACCAACACGAATTGAATCCGAAATGCCGCCGACCACGACGACGGTTCAATAGATTTCTATTTTCTTTTGTTTCAATAACTATTCTTGATCTTCTTGGCGGCCTTGGCGATCTTGGCGGTTAATTCTGTTTTGCTTCTCTTGGCGTCTTGGCGGTTCAATCCAGTCTTTGATCTTCTCGGCAGTTCATTCTCCCTTGAAGTTCGGTTTTCGTTTCTCGACGAAAGCGGTCACGCCTTCGGCGAAGTCACGCGTCGCCGCGCAGCGCGCGAACGCCTCCACCTCGGCGTCGAGCTGCGCCACGAGCGCCCGGTCGGAACTCTCGTTGACCAGCCGCTTGATCTCTCCGAACGCCAGCGTCGGGCCGAGTGCGAGCCGACGGGCAATGGCGTCCGTTTCGGACCCGAGCCGCTCCGCCCCGGTCACCCAGTTGACAAGCCCCAGCCGCAGCGCCGTCTGCGCGTCGAACGTATCCGACAGCAGCATGAGTTCGAGCGCCCTGCGGGCGCCCACCAGCCGCGGCAGGAAATAGGTCGCGCCCCCGTCCGGGCTGGTGCCGATCTTGCTGTAGGCAAACGTGAACTTCGTTTCCTCGGCTGCGATCGCGAGATCGGCCGCCGCCATCAGGCTGACACCTGCGCCGGCAACCGCGCCATGAACGCTCGCCAGGACCGGCTTGGGCGCGCGCCGCAACGCAAGGATCGCGTGATGCAGTTCCGCACCGCCTTCCCGCACCAGGGCCGGCATGCGCGAGAGATTGGCGTGGAAAAAAGCCACGTCGCCGCCCGCGAGGAACGCGGGTCCGGCGCCGCGCAACACGACCGCCCGCGCGGACTCATCGCGGTCAGCCCGTTCGCACGCGGCCCGCAACTGAACGATCGCCGCTGCGTCGAGCGCATTCATTACCTGCGGGCGGTTCAGGGTAATGACCGCCATGCCATCGGCGACAGAATAAAGAACGCTTTCACTCATGGCTCACAAAACCGTGATTTGTGATTCGTGAATCGTGGAATCCACCACCCCGCCCGCTCCGCGGGCACCCCTCCTCGACAAGGAGGGGAGTGTTCAAGGTCGGGTCGAATCACGAATCACGGGTTTAATGAGTCGAATCACGATTCACGACTCACGAATCACGCCTCATCACTCACGGCGCAGGGCTCGGCTGGTGGTCGCGGTGTTCCAGCTCGGGCCACGAGGTCCTGCCGCGCAGAGCCTCGAACGTGACCGGCTGTGTGGTCTGGTGGATCTCGGTCTTGCCGAGGTCCTTCGGAAAATCGTCCACCATGATTACCTGGCGGCGCAACAGCTTGGCCCGCTCCATCGCCTCCTTTTCCGCCTGCGTGATCACGCCCTTGGCGCACGCCTCGTCCACGATCTGGTCGGCGAAGGTGCTGGCGATCAAGCCGCGCTCTCGCGCCTGCCGGATCTTGGCGCCGATCGGCTCCGCAGCGATCACCGCGCGCAGCGCCGCTTCCAGCACGGCAACCGGCTCCTCCGGATCCTGCGGGATGAAGATACCGGCGGTCAGGCGTTCGCGCGCCGGGCCCGGCGCGAGCAACAGCCCGACCACCCGGCTTCCGAGCTGATCACGCGGCGGCTCGAACTCCCGGCCAAAGGGATAGATGAACGGGAAGATGACACTGCGCAGCCCCCACGCAATCAGGCGATAAGGCAGGTTCGCGAACAGCCCGTAGAACGCCTCTTCCGTGCGCGCCAGCGCATCCTGCAACGACCAGTGCAGGAACGGCAGATCCTCGACGGGACGCCCGTCGTCCTCGTAGCGCTTGAGCGCAGCCGAAGCGAGGTAGAGGTTGGAAAGGATGTCGCCGAGCCGCGCCGACAGCCGCTCGCGGCGCTTCAACGATCCGCCCAGCAGGAACATCGACACGTCCGCCGTCCACGCGAACGCAGCCGACAGGCGCGTCAACTGCTGGTAATAGCGCTTCGTGTGCCGGTCGCCCGGCGCGCGGACGAAGCGCGCGCCGGTCAATCCCATCCAGAAGGCGCGCGCTTTGTTCGACGCGATGAAGGCAAGATGGCCGAAGAACGCCTCGTCGAAACCGCGTACTGCCCTGTCCCGGTCGTGCTCGCGCGTCGCCTGGATTTCCTTGAGCACGAACGGATGCCCGCGGATCGCGCCCTGGCCAAAGATGATCATGGAGCGCGTCAGGATGTTCGCGCCCTCCACCGTGATCGCGATCGGTATCTGCTGGTAGGCGCGCGCGAGGTAGTTGCTCGGCCCCAGGCAGATGCCCTTGCCGCCGTGAACGTCCATTGCATCGTTGATGACCTGCCGGCCGCGCTCGGTGAGGTGGTACTTGACGATCGCCGATACGACGGAGGGTTTCTCGCCCAGGTCCACCGCGCCGGCGGTCATCACGCGCGCCGCATCCATGATGTAGGTGTTGCCGCCGATGCGCGCGAGCGCCTCCTCCACCCCCTCGAAGCGCCCGATGGAGAGCCGGAACTGCTGGCGCACGCGCCCGTAGGCGCCGGTGGTGAGCGCGCAGCCCTTGGCGATGCCGCAGGCGTTGGCGGGCAGCGAAATGGAGCGGCCGGCGGCGAGGCAGTTCATCAGCATCTTCCAGCCCTGGCCGACGTATTCGGCGCCGCCGATGACGGTGTCCAGGGGAACGAATACGTCCTTGCCCCACGTCGGGCCGTTCATGAACACGGCGTTGAGCGGGAAATGCCGACGCCCGATGTGAACGCCCGGGGTTTGCGTCGGGATCAGGGCGAGCGTGATGCCGATGTCGTCTTTGTCGCCGAGTATGTGCTCCGGATCGTAGAGCCGGAACGCGAGCCCGAGCAGCGTCGCGACCGGCGCCAGTGTGATGTAGCGCTTCTCCCAGGTGAGCCGCATGCCCAGGACATTCTTTTTCCCCTCCCATTCGCCGCGGCACACGATGCCGAAATCGGGTATCGCGCCCGCGTCCGAGCCGGCCTCGGGACTGGTGAGCGCGAAGCAGGGAATGTCGAGGCCCTTTGCGAGCCGGGGCAGGTAATGATTCTTTTGTGCCTTCGTGCCGTAGTGGAGCAGCAGCTCCGCCGGCCCGAGCGAATTCGGCACCATCACCGTGATCGCGGCCGTGCTGCCGCGCGTGGTGAGCTTCATGATCACCTCGGAATGTGCGAGCGCGGAAAAACCGAGCCCGCCATATTCCTTGGGGATGATCATGCCGATGAAACCCTGGTCCCGGATGAACTGCCATACATGGGGCGGCAGGTCGAGAAGCTCGTGCGAGATCTCCCAGTCGTGCACCATCTTGCACAGCTCTTCCACCGGCCCGTCGATGAAAGCACGCTCTTCCGCAGACAAAGCCGGCTTCGGGTAGCCGAGCAACTTCCGCCAGTCCGGCCTGCCGCTGAAGAGCTCGCCGTCCCACCATACCGTGCCGGCCTCCAGCGCTTCCTGCTCGGTCTGCGACACCTGCGGAAGAATCCTGCGGAACAGTCCGAGCAGCGGGCGGCTCACCAGCGCGCGGCGGATCGGAGTCGGATTGCCGCTGAGCGCGCCCATGACAAAGATCACCCACAGGGTCACGACCAGAGGCTGCGGCCATCGCGCATAGGCGGTGATCAGTCCCAACCCGATACCGAGCACGATCGTCCAGACGACGGCGGGAAGACGGTGATAGGCGAGGATCCAGGCAGCCGCGATCGCGGCGAAGATGATCAGCAAGGTGGACATGATTGCCCTGACTCCTCAAACAACGCGGCATAACACGCCGCGCTGCCGGTTCATGCCAGCATACACGCCGGGGTTACATGCGGCAACCGCGTTGGCCACGTAACCCTTTGACGTATTATGATTTTACAGGCTCGCGCAGGCCTCGAGCCTTTTTTGACTGTCCGTTGGCGGGCGTGCGAAGATCGAACCAGGCGGTGCGGAGGAACGGCATGGCACAGGTGCGACAGCATGGTGTCGCTTTCGCGAAGACGACGCGGCCGGTCATCGGCAGCGCCGTGCGGCGCGAGGCGCTGTTCGCCCGGCTCGACGGGACTACCGGACGGACCGTGGTCTGGATCTCGGGTCCTCCCGGCGCCGGCAAGAGCACTCTGGCGGCGAGCTACGTCGATGCGCGCAACTACGCGTGCATCTGGTACCAGCTCGATCCCGACGACGCCGACGTCGCCACGTTCTTTCACTACCTGAGCCACGCTGCCCGCAGGCTCGACGACGGCCGAGTGAGCGATCTGCCCGCGTTCGCGCCCCAATACTCCGGGGACGTCGCGGCGTTTTCGCGCCGCTTCTTCCGCCAGCTGTTCATGAACACCAAGGCGCCTGCCGTACTGGTGCTCGACAATCTGCATGAGGTCTCCGCCAACAGCCCGCTGCACGTGGCGCTCGAGGCGGGTCTCACCCAGGTCCCGGGACATTGCTGCGTCATGATCCTCAGCCGGTCTGAGCCGCCTTCCTCGCTGGCGCGTTTGCGCGTGGGCGGCGGGATGGTCCACCTCGGCTGGGAGGACCTGCGCATTGGCCCGAATGAGATCGCCGCCATCGCGAACCTGCGCGGTCAGTCCCTCTCGCCGGAGGCGGTGGCGAAGCTCCACGAGCGCACGCAGGGCTGGGCGGCCGGGCTGGTGCTGATGCTCGAGCACGCGAAAGTTTCCGGAGGCATCGCGGAATTGCCGGGGGATGCGACGCCCAAGGTGATTTTCG
>JBGQGU010000259.1:0-5113 GCA_041497655.1 Gammaproteobacteria bacterium | reverse complement strand
TGTCGTTCGAGCAGAAAAAGCCGGTCGTCTACGTGCAGTCCCTGATGACGGGGCAGTACCAGGCCGTGGCGAACTACTGGGGCAGCAACAGCGCCCCCACCTGGTCGCCCGACGGCAGAACGCTCGCCGTCGTGCTCTCCAAGGACGGCGGCTCGCAGATCTTTTTCATCAACACCGACGGCAAGGGGCAGCCGCGGCGGATGACCAATAGCTCCGCGATCGACACCGAGCCGAATTTCTCGCCCGACGGGGAGCTGCTGCTGTTCACTTCCGACCGCGGCGGCAGCCCCCAGATCTACGGCATGCCGACAGCGGGCGGCGATGCGCGCCGGTTGACCTTCGAGGGCAGCTACAACGTCACGCCGCGCTTCAGCCCCGACGGCAAGAGCTTCACGTTCATACAAAGGAACGGCGGCCGCTTCAACGTCGCGGTGCAGGATATGACGACGCGGCAGATACAGGTGCTGACCGACGGCTTCATCGACGAATCGCCGAGCTTCGCGCCGAACGGACGGATGATCCTCTACGCAACCGAGGTGAAGGGGCGTGGTATATTGTCCGCGGTCTCGAGCGACGGCCGGGTGAAGCAGCGGTTGACCGAGGACGCCGGCGACGTGCGCGAGCCGGCATGGGGCCCCTATCCGAAGTAACAACCTAAGAGTCCCTAACACAATGAAACACACGCTGCGCTGTCACGATTTTGGCTTGGCGAACTGTGGGACAGACAAGGTTGTCCAAGCCATGTTGAGTCGCTCGAGCATCACCGGCCAAAATCGCGCCAGCCCCAGGGGGTTGCGGCCGAAATCGCCACTAGCTTTGTCGCGAGGCTTGCCAATACAGCGAGTATTGGCTGCACCTCGCTTCGCGCTATCGACAATTTCGGCTCGCACCGCACGCGCGTTTCATTATGTTAGGGACTCTATGCGAGGAACCACGCCATGAAGAGACTATTGACGGGAATAGGTGTTTTGTTTCTGCTGGCGCTGGCGGGATGCGCCACCACGACGAAAGAGCAGGAAGGCGCCGCGGTCGAGGACCGCGGCAAGCCCGCCGGCCCGCCCGTGGCGGCGCCCAAGCCCACGCCCAAGCCCGACACCGGCGCCAAGCCGCTCGTCGAAAAACCGCTCGGGGCCGCCGCGCTCAAGGACCCGGGCAACATCCTGTCCCAACGCAGTGTCTTCTTTGATTTCGACTCCAACCTGGTCAAGGACCAATACCGGCCGCTGGTGACGGCGCACGCCCGCTACCTGCAGCAGAATCCGGGCACGAAGATGCGCATCGAGGGCCACGCCGACGAGCGCGGCAGCCGGGAATACAACATCGCGCTGGGCCAGCGCCGCTCGGAAGCGGTGAAGCAGATGATGCAGTTGCTTGGCGCGCGGCCGGACCAGATCGAGTCCGTGAGCTTCGGCGAGGAGAAGCCCAGGAGCACGGGACACGACGAGGCTTCGTGGGCCGAGAACCGGCGGGGCGATATTGTCTACCAGGGCGAGTGAGATGCGGAGGGACGAGGGATAAGACAAGCACCAAATGCCAAGCACCAAATTACAAACAAGCACCAAGTCTCAAGCACTAAGCACCAAACGTTTGGAGTTTGGAATTTGAGTTTTGTTTGTGATTTGGAGTTTGAGTTTTATGAGGGATGAAGGATGAAGGTCCGTCCCACGACTTCGTCCGGTTTTCTTCGCGGGTTTGCCTGGATCGCCGTTGTAGCGTGCCTTAATCCGACCGCGCAGGTTTCCGCGCAGCTGTTCGGCGGCGACGATGTCGCGCGCAGGCAGATCGCCGAGCAGTCGAAGCGCCTCGACGAGCTCAAGCGCCAGAACGAGGACCTCTCCACGCGCTTGACGCGCATCGAGGAATCGCTCAAGGGTCTGTCGGCCGCCAATCCTGCACTCGATCTTGCTCAGCAGCTCGAACGGATGCGCCATGAAATGATGCAGCTGCGCGGCCAGATCGAGGTGCTCGGCAACGAAGTCCAGATGGCGGCCAAGCGCCAGCGGGACATGTACGTGGACCTCGACACGCGCATGAAGCGCCTCGAGCAGCCGGCGGCGGCGGCTGCACCCCCCGCCCCGCAGCCCGGTGCAGCGGACGCCGCCCCGGCCACTGTTGCCGCCGCCGCGGGGGTCCCGGCCTCGGACGCGGAAGGGCGAGCTTACGAAGCAGCTCAGGGCCAGCGCAAGATCGGCAACTACCAGGGCGCGATCGCGGGATTCCGGAATTTCATCGCCCAATATCCGAAGAGCCCGCTCGCCCATCGGGCCCAGTACTGGATCGGCGATTCCTACTACAATCTGCGCGATTTCAAGAACGCGATCGCCAGCCAGCAGAGGCTGATTTCGTCCTATCCCAACAGCGCCTCCGTCCCGGACGCGCTGCTCAACATCGCGAGCTCGCAACTCGAGATGGGCGACTCCCCCGGCGCCCGCAAGACGCTGGACAAGCTGGTCGGGCGCTATCCCGCGAGCGAGGCGGCGGAAAAGGCACGGCGGCGCCTTGCGACGCTAAAGTAGCTGGCTTTCGTTCCTCGTTGCTCGTTTTTCGTTGCTTGTTCGTGGTTCTTCGTGACGAGTAACGAGAAACGAGAGACGAGCGACGGGTCACGGCTGATCCGATGAAAAAAGCGGTCGTGCTGCTGTCCGGTGGGCTGGATTCCGCCACCACCCTGGCGATCGCGCGGGCCGCAGGCCACGAGTGCCACTGCCTCACGATGGACTACGGCCAGCGCCACCACGCCGAGCTCGCCGCCGCCGCGCGCGTCGCGCGCGCCCTGGGGGCAGCGAGCCACAAGGTGTTGAGGGTCGACCTTGCCGCCGTCGGCGGCTCGGCCCTGACCGACAGGAGCATCGCCGTCCCCGAGACGCCGACGCAGGGCATACCGGTCACATACGTTCCGGCCCGCAACACCGTCCTGCTGGCGCTGGCGCTGGCGTGGGCCGAAGTGCTCGGCGCGCAGGACATTTTTTTCGGGGCCAATGCGGTGGACTATTCCGGGTATCCCGACTGCCGGCCCGAGTACATGCACGCCTTCGAGACGCTCGCCAATCTCGCCACCCAGGCCGCGGTGGAAGGGCGCAAGCTCGCGCTGCACACGCCGATCATTCACCTCGCCAAAGCGGAGATCATCCGCCGTGGCACGGCGCTGGGCGTGGATTACGGGCTCACCGTGTCCTGCTACCAGCCGACGGATGATGGGCTCGCCTGCGGGCGCTGCGACGCGTGCCGGCTCCGGCGCGCTGGGTTTGAGGCGGCAGGAATTCCGGACCCCACACGCTACGCAGCGCGTAGCGTAAATGAAGCGTGATTGACGAAGGCAAGACTGTTGGGGGTACATTTATTCCCCGCCGCAAGGAAGATTGCTTCAAGCGCGCTGTCTTGAGCATGCGCGAGGGCGGGACTAGACTAATGTAGCAGGAGCGGGGAATGCAGATCACGATTCATATCCAGTTGCTGGCGGCGGTGTTCGTCATCGCCGTCGTCATGGGCGCGGTCACCAGCAAGACCAACTTCTGCGCCATGGGCGCGGTCTCCGACTGGTTGAACATCGGGGATACCGGCCGCATGCGCGCCTGGGTATTCTCGATGGCGGTGGCGCTCGCCGGCGTGATCGCGCTCGAGGCGCTGGGCGTGGTCAACCTCTCGAGCGAGACGTTCCCGCCGTACCGCACCGCGAACTTCGCCTGGGTCCGCTACCTCCTGGGCGGCCTGATGTTCGGCATCGGCATGACGCTCGCAAGCGGCTGCGGCAACCGGACGCTGGTGCGCGTCGGCGGCGGCAACCTGAAATCGCTCGTGGTGGTGGTGATCTTCGCTGTCTGCGCCTACCTCATGATGTGGACCCCGCTCTACGAGAAGGCGTTCCTGCCGTGGGTCGCGGCTACTTCCGTCAACCTGCAGAGCTACGGCGTGGCGAACCAGGAGCTCGGCACCATCCTCGCCGGCATGTTCGGCATGGGCCGGTCGCAACACCTGAATCTCGCAGTCGCGGCGGCCGTCGCGTCAGGGATGCTGTTCTTCTGCTTCAAGTCCGCTGACTTCCGTGACGATTCGGATCACATACTGGGCGGGGCGGTGGTGGGGCTCGCCATCGTCTTCGGCTGGTGGCTGACGGGCGGCTCGATCGGGCGCGAATGGAGGGACTACGCCGAGATGGCGACCGTGGTGCCGAGCCGGGTGCAGGTGCAGTCCTACACTTTTGCCAGCCCGATGGGCGACATGGTGCGCTACCTGTTCGACCCCGCCAACTTATCGCTCGTCAACTTCGGCGTGGTGGCGCTCGCCGGCGTGATTCTCGGCTCGTCGCTGTGGGCGGTCCTCGACGGCCAGTTCCGCATCGAGTGGTTCGCTTCGTGGCAGGACTTCGCCAATCACGCACTGGGCGGCGCGCTGATGGGTGTCGGCGGCGTGCTCTCTATGGGCTGCACGTTCGGGCAGGCGATCACCGGCGTCTCCACCCTTGCGGTCGGCTCCATCCTCACCTTCCTTGCCATCGTCATCGGCGCGGCGGGGACGATGAAGTACCAATACTGGCGCATCGAGAGAGGCGCCTGAGACCGGCGGGCGATTTTCCGGTAGAATGCGCGGCTTTTTGGGCGGTTAGCTCAGTTGGTAGAGCAGCGGACTTTTAATCCGTTGGTCGGGGGTTCGAATCCCCCACCGCCTACCAGATCAAACAAGGGGTTGCGGTTCCGCAATCCCTTTTTCTTTTGCATCTTGTGCCAAATTTGTGCCTTCAAGCACTCTATCAACCACCGCGGCATGAGGTGCAAGGTGAGCGGGTGCGAGGTGTGCATACCGCCTCACCATCGAGGCAGTGTCCCAAGCTCCCATTTCCTGCACTACGTGCAACGGAGTGCCGTTCTGCACGTGCCAACTGGCCCAGGTATGGCGCAGGTCATGCCAGCGGAAATCTGCCAGCCCAGCCCGCTTTAAAGCCTTCCTCCAGCCCAGCGTATTCGCCCACGCGATGGGGTTGCCCTCGTAGGTGAATACGCGCTCCGGATGCTTCCCTACCTGCCGACGCAAGACCCCCAACGCGGTCGCATTGAGCGATACATGGATATCCTTACCCGAGAAGGCGACATTAGGTATCATTTCTCTGATCACCGAT
>JBGQGU010000258.1:0-5123 GCA_041497655.1 Gammaproteobacteria bacterium | reverse complement strand
GCTCTTCGGCGGCACGGTGGCGGACCGCTATGACCGCAAGCGTCTCATGCTGGCGACGCAGATCACTTCCATGCTGCTGGCATTCGTTCTCGGTTTTCTGGCGCAGACGGGCCTCATTCAGGTCTGGCATATTTACGCGCTCACCTTGCTCAGCGCAATCGTCGGAACGCTCGACGCGCCGGCGCGCCAGGCGCTGTATCCTTCCCTGGTTCCGGTCTCGGTCCTTCCCAACGCGATCGCTCTCAATGCCATGTTGTGGAAGGGAACCGCGCTCCTCGGTCCGTCTCTCGCGGGCATCGCCATCGCCACCGTCGGCACCGACGGCGCGTTCTACGCCAATGCCGTGAGTTTCCTCGCGGTCGTCGTCGCTCTCTTGCTCATGAAAACTCCGAAGGCGCGCGGCGAAGCGACCGGCGACTTCATGCACGAGCTGAAAGAAGGCGTCTCCTACGTGATGGCCAACAATATTATCCTGGCCGTCATGGTCATGGAGGGAGTCTCGTCGGTCTTCGGCCTGGACCCGGCGATGCTGACCATCTTCGCGCGCGACATCCTCGACGTGGGCGCCAGCGGTCTCGGCTTTCTCCAGTCGGCGCGTGGCCTCGGCGCGGTGATCGGCTCCGGCGTCCTGATCTCGATGGGCCAGGCGCGCTCGCAGGGAAAAATTCTTCTCGTCTCGGCGATCGGGTACGGCGCGAGCTTCGCCCTATTCGGCCTGTCGCGCTCCTATCTCATCTCTCTCTTGCTGCTTTTCTTCATGGGAGCGACCGACACGATATGGGCGGCGACGAGAAACGTCATTCTGCAGGTCCAGTCGCCCGAAGGTCTGCGCGGAAGAGTGATGAGCGTCTTCTATCTCAGCAATCGCGGGCTCCATCCTCTGGGACAAATGGAGACCGGGCTCGTCGTTCCGTTAGTGGGAGCGCGGGAAGCAACGGTGCTCGGAGGATTATTGGTCGCGGGCGTGACCGCGCTGACGGCGTTGAAAGTTCCGGGCGTCGTCCGGTTCCGCTGGGAAGCCATGCGCAGCGCGAAGATTTTCGACGCGGCGAACCCGTAACGGAATTCTAGTAGGCAGTCGGCGGGATGCAGACTTTTGAGTTTTTCTGTCTACCGCCTACGGCCTATCGCCTACCGCCTCCTAGTTAGCCTCCACAGCCATGACCCTTCTTAATTGTAGATGATCCGCAGGTAGATCAACGTGCACACGGTGGCGCGGTGTCACCAAATACCCAACAAAACAGCCAACTCCATCACCGTCAGGATCGTCATGATCACAGCGGTTGACCATAGCGCGATGTTCAAGGCGCGCGAATTGACGAGCTTGCCCATTAAGTCGCGTCGGTTAGCCAGACGCACAATGAAAAACAACACCAGCGGCAGCACCATGCCGTTTAACACCTGTGACAGGAACATCACCGGGACAAGGGGAAACTGAGGGATCATCACGACACCCGCGCCGATCACGATCAGCACAGTGTACAGTCCGTAGAACTGCGGAGCGGAGCGGAGGGACGTTGAGACCCCCGATTCCCATCCGAACGCCTCACAGACGTAGAACGCAGTAGACAGCGGCAGGACCGACGCGGCGAAAAGCGAGGCGTTCAGCAGTCCGAAGGCGAACAGATTGGCGGCGTAAGAGCCGGCCAGCGGCCTGAGCGCGCGAGCGGCGTCAGTTGCGTCTTGGATGCGAATTCCATGCGCGAAGAGCGTTGCGGCGCAGGCGATGATGATGAAGAATGCGACGATATCCGTGATGGTGCATCCGACGATCACGTCCCACCGCTCGTATTCGTAGTTCTCCGGGCTGATGCCTTTCTCCACGACCGCCGACTGCTGGTAGAACTGCATCCACGGAGCGATCGTCGTCCCGACAAGCCCGATGATCATTTGGAGGTAGTCGCGGTCGAGGCGCATCGGGGGCAAGACCGTCGCGCGCAGCACTTCGGGCCAAGGAGGCTCTGCCAGGATGCCCGCGATCGGGTAGGCGATGTAGACCAAGCAGGCAACGAGGAAAATACGTTCGACGATACGATTACTGCCGCGGATGACGAGAATCCAGACAAACATCGCCGATAGCGGCACGGCGAGGTAGCGACTCACGCCAAAGATTTCCGCGGCGGCGGCAATGCCGGAAAACTCGGCCATGGTGTTCCCGAGGTTGGTCAAGACCAGCGCAAGCATGACCCAGGCGGTAGCCTTGACCCCGTACTCCTCGCGGATCAAATCGGAGAGCCCCTTGCCTGTGACTGCGCCCATGCGCGCGCAGGCCTCCTGGGTTACGATCAGAGCGATCGTCATCGGGATAATGGTCCACAGAAGATCGAGTCCAAAGTGGGCGCCTGCCAGGGAGTAAGTAGTGATTCCGCCGGCGTCGTTGTCGACATTGGCGGTGACCATCCCCGGGCCGAGGATGATGAGGAACATCTTGACGCGCTGCCATGAATTCGAAGACTTCGTGGAGACGCGTGTCCGCGTCGCGGCTATCGCTTCCTTGTCGGGCATCGGGGAACTCATCGGCGGGCGAACTTTCTTGTCCAGGCCTGGCTAACAACTTCCCCGAGGACATCCTCGACCGTGATAACGCCCAGCATGGTGTGGTCGGGTCGGACGACGGGCAGCGCCAGCAATTTGTACTTTGCGACCAGCGAGGCGCACTCGGCGAGCGTATCATCCGCTTGGACGCTTACCGGCCGCTTGAGCATAACCTGTGCGATCGGCGTCGCGGGCGACTCGGTGATTAAAGACCGCAATGATAAAACACCGACCAATGTCCGTGCCTCATTGACGACGTAAAGGTAGTAAATCGTCTCAGCCGACGGCGCCGAGGCACGCAACTCCTCCAGCGCTTCACCTACGGTCAAATGATGAGAGAGCACGATAAACTCGGTGTTCATCAGCGCGCCAGCAGTGCCGGGCGGGTAAGCAAGTAGGCCCTGCACGTCGCTCGCTTCTTCGTGACTCATGTGGGCAAGGAGTTCCTCACGGGCTACATTTGGGAGTCCGGCGAGGAGGTCGGCAGCTTCATCGGGCGGCATGGTCCCCATCACCGTTGCCGCCTCGTGTGGCGACATCATTTCGAGCAGACGCGCCTGAACCTCCACGGGAAGCTTAGCTAAAGCTTTGGCGCGGGTGTCGGGATCGAGTGCACGAAACAACCGCAGTCGCCGCGGCGGATCGAGCTCGGCTATGAGATCTGCGATATCCGCCGGGTGTGCTTGGCGGAGCTGCGCTCGCGAAAGACTGAGCTGCAGGTGATGATGGGAAGCGCTTGGAGAAAGAGTCTCGATGAGTTGCCACGAGATCAGGTTGTCAGAGCGCAAGTAGAAAGCCTGTGGCAGAAGTCGGGTCAAGGCGCCGTCGATAAACGACTCGAGTCCGAGACGCCGCACCAGGCCTCGAAACCCAACGTCCACATGCATAACCCGCAACTCGAAATGCGTAACCAATAGGTGGATATCGTTGACCCGGACGATTTTAAGCCCGCTCACGTCAACCACCTGTTTGTCGAGAACATCGCGTCGCAGCCGCACCTCGTTAATACCCTCCGGACTCGCCGGTACAAGCTGGTCCGGCGAGACGGTCAGGTGGATTTTCTCTCGGTGAAAGTCCCCGACATCGTTCCAGCGGCAACTCAGCCTAAGCTCGTTCGGCCATGGCTGGCGAATCACGCACTCCCGGACACGGGGGAACGGTTCGGTAACGTCTATGCTCAAATCGTCGAGCCGGCCAATCGGATCGCCGAGAGAATCTTCGACCGGTCGGTAAAGGATGTCCGAGAGAAAGAGGAAGCTCGATGACGCAGCGTCGCTACGAGCGGCGTTCCCCTCGCTAGGCGGACTAGAGGTCGTCACAGTCATTGTCTTTCATATGCTTCTTTTGTCTTTGATTTTTCCGTGAACCTAGCCAAAAATCTACCCAATTAGTCGACGGAACGCGTGGAGAATCAGAGCTATCCCGGAAGCTGAGAAGAAATCCCTCGACCACGAAGGACTCTCCACCCTAAGGTTATCACGGTAGAGACGACGAGCGCGATTAAGTACAACTTGCTCGACCCTTCCCACAACCTGCTCGAACCAAGCGATGTAGTCGCCCAGGCGGTAGCCAATACCATAGCCGCCAGCCACGACCACTGGCACGTATATCGTCGCCCCAAGAAGCTTTGAGAGATAGAACCGCACAAATGGCATCCCGGCGGTTCCAGCCAGGGGGCCGGCCATAAAGCGAAGTCCCGGGAAAAAACGTGATACGAGGACCCCCAAGCGGCCCGTATCGGGGTACGAATTGTTGCACGGAATTGAAATGTTTGGGCGTGAGAAAAAGCCGGCGGCCGTAACGCTGAATCGCCATATTCCCATAGTGCCGCCCCAGCCAATACCCCACGTTGTCACCGGCAACCGCGCTCACGATGCTTACCATAAGCACAGCCGGGAGCCTGAGACGTCCAATCCATACAAGGTAACCGGCAAGCAGCAATACGGTTTCTTCGGGAACGGGTAACCCGAGATTGCCTAGGACTACAACCACGTAAATGGCCAAATATCCCCAGTGACCTAGTAACTCATTTAAGTCAGGCACGTGACTTTCAGCCAACCAATGATTGGTCTGTCTTCCGGTGCGTGAGCCGCCACAGCCACGACCCTTCTTGATTATAGATGATCCGCAGGTAGATCAGAGTGCACGCCGTCGCGCCGAGCCTGAGCAGCCAGGTCGCGGGGAAACGCGTGCCGGGAACGCTCGGCTGCCAGCCTTCGAACTTGATGAAGTAGATCGCGGTGAGAAATATAAAAGTCCCGGTGAGGAAAAAGTAATACGTCCGGCGCCGTTTCACCGCGAGAACGGTGAAAGCCGCGCCGTGAGCGACGAAACTGATCACCAAAAAAATATAGATGAAACTTCCGAGCGTCATGCGCGCGCCGTCCCAGCCGGTGAATCAAAAGTCCCGGAACTCCCTGTCTTCCCGGTCTTCGGTTTCGAGCTGGATCGTCGTGTGCTCGATCGAAAAAGCGCTCTTGAGCCGCGCTTCCACCTGATCCAGGATCGCCTGCGGATCGCCGCTCTCGTGGATGACGGCGTGGGCGCTGAGAGTAAAAACGCCCGAGGTCACCGACCAGACGTGCAGG
>JBGQGU010000257.1:0-5126 GCA_041497655.1 Gammaproteobacteria bacterium | reverse complement strand
TTCTGATCCGAGCCCGGCCGCGATCTGGTTGAGCGACTGGCGCGGCAGCTTGCCGGTCGCGCTGCGCGGCAGGGCGTCGACGAAGCACAGCGGGCGCGGAAGGAAAGCGGCGTCGATGCGCTGACGCAGGGCGTTCATCAGGGTCTCGCTGGTATGCCCCGGCGCGACCACGAATGCCATCAGCCGCGTGACGGCCTCCCCTTCCTCTTCGGGGGCGAAAAATACCCCGTCGAGCACGCCCTCGATCGAGTTCAGGTGGTAATTGAGATGCGCGAGCGAGGTCCGCTTGCCCGCAATATTCACAAGGTCTGCGGTGCGGCCGTGCAACAGGAATTTCCCTCGTCCGCGCAGCTCGATGACGTCAGCCAACAGCACCTCGGTCTCGACATGCCCGCCCTTGACCCAGGTGCCCTCGCTGTCCGTGCGCAGCGTGACGCCTGGCAGCGCATGCCACTCGTCGGTCTCGACGGTGCGCCGAGTGGCGACCTGCCCGGCTTCGGTGCAGCCGTAGATTTCGTGGAGGGGTGCGGCGAAGCGCGCTTCCGCCCGCGCCGCGAGCTGCGGCGACAACGGCGCGGTCGCGCACAGCACGAAATCGGCCGGGGGCAGGCTGTCCGGTTCCGCGACCAGCACGCGCAGATGCGCCGGTGTAGTCACCAGGCATCGCGGCCGCGGCAGCGCCGCCAGCTCGGCCCGGATGTCAGCCGGGAAGAATGGCCGCCGGGCGTGCAGCGCAAGGCCGCCCTGCATGACCATCAGCACGGTGGATTCCAGGCCATACGAGTGCTGCGGCGGCACCGTGCCGAGCACCGCCATGCCGGGCCGCGCGCGCACGCCCAGGCAATCGATCTCGGCGAGAGCGCTGTGGACCAGGCTGCCCCAGGTCTTTAGATGAGGCACGGGCTCGCCGGTGGAACCTGAAGTAAAGACGACGGCGGCCACATGCGCCTCCGGCACGACCGGGACCCGCGGCGCCGCCGGCCCGCCACCGGCCGGCTCCGGGAAGGACACCGTCTTGAGCGCAGGGGGTGCTCCCGCCCGGTCACTCAGGCAATAGACGTCGGGGTATCGGGCGACAAGCTGAGCGATCAGGTCCGGCGTCTCGTTCGGCGGCAACAGGCTGACCTGCCGCCGCAGCAGCGCCGCCGCGAAGCCGACAGCGAACCGATAGCGGTCGGCGCAACGATTGAATACGTGCCGCCGCTCCGGAAGCTCGGCCGCGAGCTGCCACACGTCGCGGAGAAACTCCTCGATACCGACGGCCCGCCCCTCACGATATGCAAACACGGAGCGGGGACCGTAGCCGTGGACCAGGGGAATGGTGATCATGGTGCTGCGCTACCCCGCTCTTCTGGCAAGTTCGGTCTCGAACTCATCGAGCGCCTGGCGCGGCAGCTTCCCGGTTTCATTGCGCGGCAAGACGTCCACGAAATGGAGCGGGCGGGGCAGGAATGCAGCGTCGATACGCTGGCGCAGCGCGTTCATCAGGGTCTCACTGGTGAGCCCCGGCGCCACCACGTAGGCTGCCAGACGGGTCACCGCCTCGCTCTCCTGCTCGGGAACGACGAACGCGCCGTCGCACACGCCCTCGATCGAGTTGAGGTGATAGTTGAGATGCGCGAGCGAGGTCCGCTTGCCCGCGATGTTCACCAGATCCGCGGTGCGCCCGTGCAGCAGGAATCGTCCCCGGCCACGCAATTCGATGACGTCCGCCAGCGGCACCTCGATCTCCACGTGACCGCCCGTGACCCAGGTCCCTTTGCCGTCCGTGCGCAGCGTGACGCCCGTCATCGCGCGCCACTCGCCGGTCTCGATCGTGCGGCGGCTGGCGATCCCGCCCGATTCAGTGCAGCCGTAGATCTCGTACAAGGGCGCCCCGAAGCGCGCTTCCGCTTGTGCCGCCAGTTCGGGCGACAGGGGCGCCGTGGCGCACAGCAGGAAATCGGCCGGTGGCAAGTCGTCGGGTTCCGCGAGCAGCACGCGCAGGTGCACGGGCGCGGTCACCAGGCCGCGCGGCCGCGGCATTGACGCCAGCTCGGCCCTGATGTCAGCCGGGTAGAACGGGCGGCGGGCGTGCAGCGCAAAGCCTCCCTGCATGACCATCAGAACCGTGGCTTCAAGCCCGAATACATGCTGAGGTGGCACCGTGCCGATCAGCGCCATGCCCGACCGCGCGCGGAGGCGAAGGATCTCGATCTCCGCCAGCGCGACGCGGGCGAGGCTGCCCCAGGTCTTGCGATAAGGCACGGGCTCGCCGGTGGACCCCGATGTAAAGACGATGGCCGCGATCTGAGTCTCCGGCACATCAGGGATCGGGAGCGCCGCCATCCCGGGATCGCCCAGCTCCGGGAAGAGCATCGTTTCGAGCGAGTCGGATCCCATCGTCCTGTCGCTCAAGCAATAGACCCCGGGATATTGGGAGACCAGCCGCTCGATCAGGTCGGGCGTCTCGTTGGGCGGCAGCAGGCTGACCTGCCGGCGCAACAGAGCCGCCGCAAATCCAACGGCAAAATGATAACGATCGGCGCAGAGATTGAGGAGGTAGGGCCGGTCGGGAAGCGACGCGGCCAGGCGCGATACGTCCCACAGGAACCGCTCAATGCTCAGGCGGCATCCTTTACGGTACGCAAACGCGGCCCCGGCGCCAAATCCGCGAACCAGTGGTGCAGAAGCCATGGGCCTATGCTAGCAGCCTGTCGGACTTATGTGTCCGACAGGCTGCTAAGGAGTTTGTCGGACCTAAGTCCGACAAACTCCTAGCGCACTTCCGGGCTTTTTGAGAGGGATGCATCCTTGGTGAACGCCTCGATCGCCTGCCAGACGGACGCTCGCGGGAAGTTGGGATGGCGAACCAGGCGGTAGACCCACTGACCCGCGAACATGAGCGCCAGCAATGGAAGATTGAGAAGGTTGATGAACAGCGACCATGTGTCAAGGGGAGCAAACGCGAACAGCAGCGCGGATGCAATCAGCTGGGCGGCAAAGAACACGCACCAGGCGATCGTCAACTTGCGGGTAAACAGTTCCATTTCCGGCTGCAGCGTGCCATGCACGTTGCGGGCAAACCGCGCAATCATAGGCTCTTTCCCGCGCGCCAGCGTGCGCCCGAAATACCACAACAGAAACAGGTAGGCCGTCGCATGGGAGATTCCGCTGACCGCGGCAAGTCCCAGTTGTTCCTGATGCTCCACCAGAAAAACGACCGCGCCTGCCGCCGACAGGATCGCCAGCCACAACGGCTTGTTTCCGGAGCGTACCAGGATCCACCCCGCGAGCGCCACCAGGGGCAGCCACAGCAGCATCACGTGGAAGAGGCCGGTCTGCGCGTTACTGACCGAGGAGTGAACCAGGTATTGGTATGCGACGCAAGCCAGGACGATCAGTACTTTCCATGACCAGTTCGCGATGCGCCGCATCTAATTGGTCCGGAACTGCTGGATATGCTGGTTCAGGCTGCGCAGCGAGCTGAATATCTTTTGATTGTTCCCGTCGTCCGATCGCAACCGGATGCCGTAGGCCTTGGACACGGCCAGCGCGATCTCCAGTATATCGATCGAGTCCAATCCGAGACCCGCCCCGTAAAGCGGAGCTTCCGGATCGATTTCGGAAGGCCGTGTTTCAAGATTGAGCGCAGTCACGATCAACTCGGCCAACGCGAGTTCCTGCGGGCTGAGCGCGCTCGCTTCCGACAGCAGTTCTGCAGCGGGCTTTCGCATGTCTCCCCTGGGTTCTGGTCTTGATCAAATGTCGTTTGCAATTTCTGGAGCAAGGGATCGAGCACTGCAAACGCAGTACGCGACGTCCCCTGCCCACTAGCAAACGCGGCCCGCGCCTACGGCCGCGCCCGCCCGCGATCCTCCTGCTACAGAGTGCTCAACTGCGCGCGTATGCCCTTATCCAGGTTCTGGATCCAGCCGTTGTAGTTCGGGTGGATGTTCCCGCCGTCGTAGTCCAGCTCGGTGCTGTCCTTGTACTTGATGCTGTAGGATTTGACGCTGTAGATCACGTCCACCACCGCCACGTGCTTGCGGAGGTTGAGCGTCCCGAGTATCTGTCCGGGCCTCGTTTCCTTCATCTGCCAGCCCAGGGTTAAGCCGGCGCGCTGTATGGCCTTGCCAATGTCATCGAGGCTCGGATTTTGCTTCGAAGCGGCGACTGGAGCGTCGGTCACGTTGTAGACCGGCACGCTACCCCTGCACCCGGCCGCAAGCAAAAGCAGAACTGATGCGACGACCGCTGCCCATCTCGTGCTACGCATTGTTGATCTCCCTGATGAAAATTCGTCCCCCATCCCACTGGGTTCCCCGTCCGCCCATCTTTTCGCGGACCGTTAAATTATAGAACCTGCCCCCGCCCGCGCGCCAGCCCTTGCCGCGACAGGTGCAAATGCTTGAGGTCGCATCAAGACCCGGGTTACGCCGGAGCGCCGGCACGGCCACACCCTCCTCCTGTGCACGGTCGAATCGCAAAGGCCGCTACGGGCGCATCTGGGACCACAGCTTGTCGAGCCGCTTGTAGGACACCGGGTAAGGTGTCTTCAGCTCCTGCGCGTAGAGCGAAACCCGCAGCTCCTCGATGCGCCAGCGGAAATCCTCCAGCCGGGCGTCGGTTGCGCCCGCCCGTGCGAGCTTCGCTGCGCGCTCCTCGTAGCGGCGCCACAACTCCGCGATGTTTCCGGCGTGGCGCTGGTCGCGCTCCGGGTCGGCGGCGTACTGGTCGAGCCGCGACTGCGTCGCTTTCAAATAGCGTGGCAGGTCGTGCAACCGGTCCCACGGCGTAGCGCTCAGAAAGCCCTTGAATACCAGCCGCGCCAGCTGGGCGCGAACATCCGCCGCGGGTTGCGGAATCGACTTTGCGGCGGCGTGCTTCTGCTGCGCTCGCTGGTACTCCTCTGCAATGAAACCGAAAAGCCGGCAGGCTGCCTCGCGCACCGCCGGGAGCCGCGTCCGCGCCCGCTGCTTGAGCACCTCGAACGCATTCGCCCCGCGGGGCAATTCATCCTCGCCAATGAAGGCGCGGTCGGCAATGGCGGTAACGAGGTCCTCTTTCCAGTCGTCGGCCGGCGCGAGTTCACGCAAGATGAGCGCCGCCGGCGTGAGCCCGGGCAGGCTCCTGTCGAGCTGCTT
>JBGQGU010000256.1:0-5156 GCA_041497655.1 Gammaproteobacteria bacterium | reverse complement strand
CCCCTGAAGAACGGACAAACAGCAAGTCAACTATCCCAAGTACTTGAAACTAAACAACGAGCGCGCACCTTATAGGAGTAGCCGGTCCGCGTCAAGCGAAACTTGCGCAAACCATTAGGGAACGGACCACCTGGATCGCGACAGCTGGGTGGTCTTTCCGCCAACTACCACCGTCCAGCGAGCGGCGTCGGCCGCGCGGCGGCTCAGCTTTGCGTCAGCGGCGCCAGCGTCACTTCGACCCGGCGATTGGCGGCGCGGCCCTGTTCCGTCGCGTTGCTCGCGATCGGATGCTCTTCGCCACCGGCGGCGGTCATGATGCGCGCCTCCGCGACGCCTCTGCTCACGAGGTACTGAGCCACGGCCGTGGCGCGACGCTGGGACAGCTGCTTGTTGTAATCCGCGGCGCCGACGTTGTCGGTGTGACCCGCGACCTCGATGATGGTCTTGTCGTATTTCTTTGCCACCAGCGCGACGCCGTCGAGCACCTTGAAGAACTGCGCGTTGAGGTCGGCGCTGGCGGTGCGGAAGGTAACGTTGCCCGGCATGTTGAGGATGATGTCATCGCCCTTGCGCGTGACGGTCACGCCGCTGTCGCGCATCTGCCGGCGCAGCTCGTCTTCCTGCTTGTCCATGTAGGCGCCGACCGCGCCGCCGGCGAGCCCGCCGACACCGGCGCCAATCAGCGCGCGTTGCCGGCGCTGCTTGGCGTCCCGGCCGGAGATCATTCCGATCGCGGCGCCGGCGCCCGCGCCGATGAGAGCGCCGTAGGTGGCGCTCGTCGTCTTTGTCTCGCCTGTATAGGGATCGGTGGTCTGGCAGCCGGCGGCAATGCCGGCGGCGAGTGCCACCGCAAGGGCCGCCTTCACCACGGGATTTTCAATGAACACGGTCGTGGTCTCCTTGAAATGCAAGAAATCCATTATAGCGTGGGGCTCTTGAACTCCCCGCCCATCGCCACCAGCCCCCACGGCGGCAGTTGCGCGTCGGTGCTGAAGCTGAAGTGGCCGGCGGCGGCCCGCTGGTCCCGGAAGATGCGCTGCAGCGGGTGATGGTCATAGATGCCGGTGCCACCGGCCATCTCCTGCAGCGAATCCACCGACTCCACGCACAGCCTCGCCGCCTGTGCGGCGTTGCGCTTGTAGCGCAGCCGCGTTTCGATATCCAGCGTGCCGCCCTCCTCGTAGACGCGCTGGGCCTCCAGGCAGTCGTTGCGCATGAGCAGCGCCGCCGCGTCGATGTTCGCGCCCGCTGCGCCGATGCGCAGCTGCACCGTCTGGATATCGCGCATCCTCGATCCGGTGTAATTCGTGCTGCGGGACTTGACGAGTTCGATGGCTATCTCCAGCGCCGCGCGCGCATTGCCCACCAGGCAGGCGCCGATACCGTGGCCGCCGATCGCCGAGATGGGGATCCGGTAGTGCGGGTTGCGGTGCACGGCGAGTCCCGGCCATGCGTGTCCCTCCCGCGCGACATACATGGACACGCAGCGGTAGGTCGGAACGAACACGTTCTTGCAGCGAACCGTCTTGCTGCCGGTCGCGCGCATGCCGAGCGTGTGCCAGTCGTCCACGACCTCGTACTGGGGGCGATGCAACAGGCAGAAAGAATAATCGATCGGCTCGCCCCCATCGCGCACGATGCAGGCGAGAAGGCTCCAGTCGGAATGATCGGTTCCGGAAGAGAAATTCCATTCGCCGGAAAGCACGATGCCGCCAGCCGCTGGCACGCCGTGACCCTGCGGGAAGGCGATGCCCGAGGCGATTCCCACATTGGGATCGGCGCCCCAGACCTCCTGCTGCGCCTTCGAATCAAACCACGTGATATTGCGGTGGTGGGAGGCGAGATTGTCGACCACCCAGCCCACGGAAGCGTCGCCGCGCGAGAGCAGCTCCGGAATGTCGAAGTAGGAGATGAAAGGCAACTCCATGCCGCCCCACACCTTGGGTTGAAGGTAGCGCATCAGCCCGGTGCGGGTGAGCGCATCCATCACCGCCGGCGTCAGCTTGCGCGCCTCCTCGCATGCCGCAGCTTGCTCGCGCAGGAAGGGGATCAGCTCGCGCGCCCGGCGCAGGGCTTCCTCATAGCCCACGCCGGAAAAGTCCGTGGCCGGTTTTCTCATGTCCATGTTCGATTTCGCGGGTCGTGGACCGGTCCGACTTCCGATACGTGACTGGTGAGTAATGAGGGGGCTGATTTTACCGCTTTACCGGTCTCGCCCCACCGGTCACGGTGCCGGGTGGACAGCCAGGCCGCCCCGATGTTACGGTGGATCATCGGTCAACGTGACCACTCGGAGGAGAGTTATGCCAGGCAAGACCATCAAGATCCGCTCGCGGGAGGGCGGCGAGTTCGACTGCTACATTGCAACGCCCGTTTCCAGCGGAAAGGTTCCGGCGATCGTGCTCGCCTCCGCAGTGCATGGCGTCGACCAGGACATGAGGGCGATCGCCGACGCGTTCGCCTCGCACGGCTATATCGCAGCGGCGCCCGACTTGTTCTGGCGCTCGATTCCAGGGCCGCTCGCGCGCGACGACGACCGCACGAAACAACGCTCGCAGCCCCGCCTCGAGAAAATCAAGGCAGGCGAGGCCGACATGGCGGATACCCTGGCCGAGGTGCGCAAGCAGCCGCAATTCAACGGGCGCGCCGCGGCGATGGGTTTCTGCTACGGCGGCCCCTATGCGATTCTCGGGCCCAAGCGGCTCGGCTACGACGCCGGCATCTCCTGCCATGGAACGCAGATGCTGGACTTCCTGAAAGAGCTCGATGGCGTCGCCCAGCCCGTATGCATCATCTGGGGCGACCAGGACCACGCGGCGCCCCCCGAGGTGCAGAAAGCCTATCGCGGCGTGCCCTCGCGCATGAAAAACGTGGAGGTGCACATCTTCCCGGGCGTGCTCCACGGCTACATGATGCGGGGAAACGCGAAAGCGTTCGATCACAAGTCATACGAGTTTTCCATGGCGCGCGCGCTGGCGATCCTGAAGGGGCTGCGCGGCGAGGGTGAGCGGCAATCGCTGCGCAAGGCTGTGTGAACAGCCGGTAGTCGGCCACTGCGGGTCGTGGCTCGTGGGTCGATTCACGATTCACGATTCACGAATCACGAATCACTGCAGTTAGAACTCAGGCTTGACCCCCGCCTCGTGGATCACCGCCGCCGTTGTCCCTCGAGGCGCATGGCGCCTGAGGAGTTCCGTGTACTGCCGGGCGCCGCGGGCGAGAAAGACATTGGCGCGGACATTGAGCCAGCGCACGCCCTTCGAGATGAGCAGCGGCATGCGCTCCTCCCAGTTGTCGAGCACGTTGAGCGCGACGTGCTTCCCGCGCTTGAGGATGCGCCCGATCCCCTGATCCACGAGCTTCGCGACGTCCGGGTGCTCCGGTTGACCGGGATGGCCGAGCGCGAGCGCCACGTCGTTGACGCCGATGTTGACGACGTCCACTCCGGGCACGGCGGCAATCTCGTCGAGCCGCCCGATCGCAGCCGGCGTCTCGGCCATGACGATGACGATCTTGTCGGCGTGGTCCTTGGGGCGCGCGTAGCGCACGATGTCCACCATTCGTTTCGCGGTCGCGGCGTCCTCGACGTGCGGGAACGACATGCCGTCGAGCCCGCAGTCAAAGTAGCGCACGATCAGTCCCGGGTCATTCATCCAGGCGCGCGCCATCGAGGCGATCCCCGCCAGGTGGGCGGCGCGCGTCATCTCCTCGATGCGCTCGAAGTCGTAGCTCATGCGCTCCGCGTCGATGAAGGAAACGTCCATGCCGAGCCCGGCGAGGTACTCGACCAGCCGCGGCGACTGGAAGTCGGGGTTGACCATCGTCACGACTTTGCCCGCGGCGAGTTTTTGCTTGACTGCGTTCATTTCGTCACTCTCCTTTGATTCCCGCTGCGCGGATCACCTTGCCCCACTTGGCGTGCTCGGCGCGGGTGAACGCCGCAAACTGCCCGACCGTCAGGCTGCCCGGCTCGCCGCCCTCGGCGACAAGGCGGTCGCGCACCTCCCCCTGGCCGAGGAGGCGCGAAACGTCGGCGTGGATTCTGTTGACGATGTCGGCAGGCATCGCCGCCGGCCCGAAGAAGCCGTACCAGGTCGCGAACTCGTAGCCCGGCACGCCGGCTTCCGCCACCGTCGGTACCTCCGGCAGCGCGGCCGAGCGCTTCGGCGTCGAGACCGCCAGCGCGCGCAACCGGCCGGCCTTCACCAACGACTGCGTGGACGCGACGGAGGCGAAGGAAAGATCGATCTCGCCGGCGATCAGCGCCGTCACCGCCGGGCCCACTCCCTTGAAGGGAATGTGCGCCATCTTCGTGCCGGTCAGGTACTTGAAGAGCTCCATCGCGAGGTGCGCCGGCGAGCCGCTGCCGCCGGATCCGTGGTTGAGCTTCCCGGGGTTCGCGCGGGCAAGCGCGATCAGGTCCTTCACCGATTTAACCGGCACCGAAGGATGCGTCACCAGCAGGAGCGACGAACCGGTGAGGTAAGCGACCGGCGCCAGGTCCTTGAGCGGGTCGTATGAGAGCCTGGTGAGATGCGGGTTAATCACGATCTGCCCGGCGGTCGAGAGCAGCAGTGTGTGGCCGTCGGGCGCGGCCTTCGCCGTCAGCTCAGCGGCAATCGCGCCCGCCGCGCCAGGCCGGCTCTCCACCACCACTGGTTGTTTCCACGTCTCGTTCAACTTCTGGGCAAACAGCCGCGCGAAAAGATCGGTCGCGCCGCCCGGTGCCTGTCCGGTGAGGATGCGCACCGGCTTCACCGGATACGCGGCCCCCGGTGATTGGGCGAACGCGCCCACTGCCGGCATCATGAACAACGTGGTAAGCACCGCCCAACGCAGGGCCGCTTTACCCGGTAAAGCGTGACTCGCGACTCGTGACGGGTAACTGGCGCTCATCCTAGTGCCTTCCGGAGCACCTCGGCGACGTGAACAGCCGGACGGCCCGCTCCGTCCCTGATCTGGTGGCGGCAGCTTGTTCCGTCGGCGACGATCAACTCGTCGGCGCCCGCCTTGCGTACTCGCGGCAGGAGCGACAGCTCGGCCATTTTCATGGAGACATCGTAGTGCGCGGCTTCGTAGCCGAAGGCTCCGGCCATGCCGCAGCAGCTTGACTCGATCGCTTCCACTTCCAGGCCGGGGATGAGCTTGAGGACCTT
>JBGQGU010000255.1:0-5157 GCA_041497655.1 Gammaproteobacteria bacterium | reverse complement strand
GCGAAATGGGACAGGGTGATCAAGGCGGCAGGAATCAAGGGCGAGTGACAGATGAGGGATGAGGGATGAGGGATGAGGAGCTGATGCGTAAAACAGCAAGGGTCGAATCACGATTCACGAATCACGACTCACGCCGTTTGCTGTGGGGCGCCCTGCTGCTCGCTGCGCAACTCGCTGCGGGCACGTGCGCCGCACAGACTTACCCAGCGAAACCGATGCGGATCGTCGTGCCGTTTCCCGCGGGCGGCATAGCGGATCTGTTTGCGCGCGTGATCGGGCAGAAGTTCAACGAGGCGTGGGGGCAAGCGGTCGTCGTCGATAACCGGCCCGGCGCCGGCGGCAACATCGGTGCCGAGGTCGTCGCCAGAGCGGTGCCCGACGGCTACACGCTGGTGATGGGCAGCATCGGCACCCATTCCGTCAACGTCAGCCTGTTCAGCAAGCTTGCCTATGACCCGATCCGTGACTTCGCGCCAGTGGCGCTGGTCATGGAAGCCGAAGGCCTGCTGGTGCTGCACCCGTCGGTGCCGGTCAGGACCGTGAAGGAACTGATCGCCCTGGCCAAGGCCCGTCCGGGGCAGGTTGCGTACGCCTCGGCGGGCTATGGAACCGCCGGCCATCTCTCGGGCGAGCTGTTCAAATCGATGGCCAGGGTGGACATGGTGCACGTCCCGTACAAGGGCAACGTCCCCGCCATCACCGATTTGATCGCCGGCCAGACTTCGCTGCTGTTTGCCACCATGCCAACGGTGTTGCCGCAAGTGCAGGCCGGAAGGCTCAAGGCGCTGGCCGTGACCAGTTCTTCCCGCTCGCCGGCCGCGCCCGAGCTCCCGACCATCGCCGAAGCCGCGTTGCCGGGATATTCGGTGACGAACTGGATCGGCCTGTTCGCGCCGGCCGGGACTCCGCGGGACATCGTCATGAAGCTCAACGGCGAAACCGTCCGCATCATGCAGGCGCCCGAAATCCAGAAACGGCTGACCCTTGAAGGCGCGAAATTCACGCCCAGGACGCCGGATGAATTCACCGCGTTCGTCAAGTCCGAGATCGCCAAGTGGGCGAAGGTCGTGAAAGAGGCCGGCATTCGCGTTGATTAAGTTGGAAGGAAAGGCAATTCAGCCACGGAACCACACGGAAACACACGGAATTTGAAACAAGCGCCCCGGCCACGGAATTGCACAGGCAACAGCGAACACGCAGTCTGAAAGCGCGGTCTAGAATAAAGTCATTTGTCTAGCACCCTGCAGCTTTCTGTGTGCGTCCGTGTGTTTCCGTGGCCGATCTTCTTTGACCTACTTGAGAAGTTAACGTGGCGGCCAAGAACGTTCTGAAGGAACTGGAAGAAAAAACCGCTGAGGCGCTGGCGATGGGCGGGGCGGAGAAGCTCGCGCAGCGCAAGGCGCAGGGCGTGCTCAACGCCCGTGAGCGCATCGATTGCCTGGTGGATCCCGGCAGCTTCGCGGAGTCGGGGCGCCACGCCCGCAGCATCCGCGCCGAAGTCCGGCATAAGACCCCTGCGGACGGCAAGGTGACGGGCTTTGCGCGCATCGCCGGGCGGGAAGTGGCGATCGTCTCCAACGACTTCACCGTGCTCGGCGCATCAAGCAGCGTCGTCAACATGAAGAAGATCCGGCACATGAAGCAGGCCGCGTGCCGCTACGGCATGCCGTTCGTTTTCCTCGGTGAGTCCTCAGGTGCGCGCATGCCTGACCGCATGGGCGCCTCGGGCCGCGCCATCCTCGCGCAGGACCCGACCGAGTACCAGCGCCTGCGCGAGTCGCCATGGGTGTCGGCGCTGCTCGGCCAGTGCTACGGCTCCTCGACGTGGTATGCCGCAATGTCGGATTTCGTCGCGATGCGCAAGGGCTCGGTGATGGCAATCGCCAGCCCCGGCGTCACCTCGATCGCGATCGGGAGGCCGATCGACCCCGAGGAGCTCGGCGGTTGGAAGCTCCTGACCGGGGTCTCGGGTCTCGCCGACATGGCGGTGGACACCGATGAGCAGGCGCTGGCCGCGGTGAAGCGGTTTCTTTCCTATATGCCGGCGCACAGCATGGAGCCGCCGCCCGAGCAACCGGTCCCGGCCGGCTCCGGCGAGGCGTGCCGCAGGATGCTCGAGATCGTGCCCGAGTCGCGCAACCAGGTGTACGACGTGCGCAAGGTGATCGCAGCGCTGGCGGACAAGGACTCGAGCTTCGAGCTGAAGGAGCGCTTCGGCAAATCGCTTGCCACCGTGCTCTCGCGCCTTGACGGCAAGAGCGTCGGCTTCATCGCCAGCAACCCCTTATTCAAGGGTGGCGCGCTCGACGCTGACTCCTGCCAGAAGGCGACCAGCTTCATGGTGCTGTGCGACTCCTTCAACATCCCGATCGTGTTCCTGGTGGACGTGCCGGGGTTCCTCATCGGCGTGGAAGGGGAACTCCGCGGCATGCCGGGCAAGGTCATCAACTGGATGAATGCGCTCTCGCTGGTGACCGTGCCCCGCGTCACCGTCATCCTGAGGAAAAGCTACGGCCAGGCCTTCATCAACATGGGCGGGGGCCGGAACACCGACGAGCTGGCGTGCTGGCCCTCTGCCGACCTGGGCTTCATGGATCCACGCGCCTCGGTGAATGTCTTATACGGCGTCAAGCAGGAAGACGACCCGGAGAGATTCAAGCAGCTCGTCGCCGAGGTCGAGCGCGACACCACGCCGTGGGAACTCGCGCGGCTCTACGAAGCGCAGCACGTAATCGATCCGCGCGACACGCGCGACTTCCTGATTCGCATGCTGCAGGTGCACTGCAAGCGCCTCAAGAACGGCGTCGGCGAGCACCGGCTGGCGAACTGGCCTACTAGCTACTAACAGCGTGATGGGTGATGGGTGATGAGTGACGAAGTGACGCGGTGGCGATGTGATGAAGTGATGAAGTGCCAGGTGGCGAGCGACTGGCGAAGCATGTCAACCCATTCAAGTTAGGCGGCGCGTCGACAAACCACATCATGAAGCTCTATATCACCCCAGGCTCTCCGTACGCGCGCATCGCACGAGTCGTAGTTCTCGAGAAGGGATTGCAGAGCCGGGTCGAGATCATCGCCGCACAGACACGCCTTGCGGACAGTCCGTATTACCGCATTAATCCATCGGGTCGTGTTCCCTATCTCATCTGTGACGATGGTATTGGGTTGGAGGAATCCGCTGTCATCTGCGCCTACCTCGATCACCTCGATGGCAACCCTGCCTTTGATCTGCCAGCCGGTGACCAGGCGTGGGAGGCGCGCCGTCTCGAAGCCCTAGCGAGGAGCATGCTGGACGGGCTCGCAGTTTGGAGCCGCGAGATCCTGCGCCCTCAAAACGAGCGTTCGCCCACGGTCCTCCAGCACGAAGCACACCGCAGCGCACGAATGGCCGGCCTCTGGGAGGCAGAGATCGACCATCCGCTGATGCGCGGCGCACTCAACCTCACGCAAATTACGCTCGCCTGTGCCCTCGGGCTCGACGCCCGGATTCCCGATTTTCGGTGGCGTCCCGGGCACCCGAAGCTGTCTGGTTGGTTCGACCCTATCGCTGCGCGCCCGTCGTTCGCAGCGACCGCGCCACCAAGCGCGTCATTGACGAGCAGCGCGCCTTTGAACGTAAATGCCAAGAAACGGTAAGCCGCCGCGCTAGGCGACCGTCACCGCGTCAGTCGTCAGCCGTCAGCCGTCAGTCAGACGCGACATGCGTCCTCGCCGCATCCCAGGTCGCGATCGGCATCGGCGAGCAGGCGGTCGAAGGTTTCCGGCACGCGGATGACGCGCCCGATCACGGCCGGGGAATGCGCCTGCAGCCAGTAGCTGTGGGTCGGGTGCCCGCCGCCGGCGACGACGAGCACGATGTTGTCTGGCTTCTCGCAGATCGGCCAGGGGTCGAGCTCGATGCTGCTGCGCGTCACCGGGTTGGCGTCGATCTCGATCCACGCCGGCGCTCCGGCGCGGCGCATGTGCTCCATCGGGATCTTCGAGTTCTCCCACAGGAACTCGCGGATCGAGCGCTGGGTCCAGCCCAGCTCCGCCATCCTGCGGGCGACGATCGGTGCGACCATCATGATGCCGGGCGTGCCTTTCTCCCAGCCCGCGAGCGCCGCGAGATTCGGCGTGCGCATGAAGTCCGCCATGCGCCACATGCCGTTCAACGCATCCTCCTCCGGGCTCTCCTTTTTCGCGCCGCGGCGCCGGACGTTGGTGACCCCGCTCGCGAAAACAACGGACACTGAATTCGTGCCCGGCGCGAAACCGTGGCGCTGGGTCGAATGCGGCTGCCATCCCGGCGGCAGCCCCTCTTCGTCCTCGGCGAAGACCGCGTTGGTGTAGCGCATGGCGCCGAAAATCGCCATCGTGCCGACGCCCGGCAGCGCGCCGCCCACGTTCTGCTGCAGGAGGCGCAGCGCGCGCCCGATGCTCGCCCCGGCGGGATGCTGCGGGTCCGGCCCGAGCAGGCCGAAGCCCGAGTTGAGGCGGATCTGTTTGGCGATCGGCCCGTTGACGATGACGGCCGGGAATGGCCCGCCCGAAGTGGCCTGCAGCTGGTCGAAGCCCGTCGTCGGGTCGAAGCACGCGTCCACGGCGGCGATGAGGACCGGCAGGTACTCGGGCCGCCCGCCGGCCATGGCGAGCGCGATGGCGCAGGTCTCGATGGTGGTGACGCCGCCGCGCGGCGGGAATTTGCCGAGCACGTGCGTGCGCGGCAACGCGGAACCCCGGAGTATCCAGTCCACGCGCTCTTTCGTCGCCGGCCACAGCGGCAGGCCGTCGCCCCACAAATTGGTGAGGAGCAGGTTGTTGGCTTTGACCAGCGCCTCCTCGTAGCTGGCGCCCTCGACCGTGAGCATCTTGGCCGAGTCCGCAGCCTGCGCGAACTCGGACTTCCAGCGCGTGAGGCCGTCGTAGAACTCGCGCTTGCGTGCCTTGAGCGCGCTCAGATCACTTCCCGGCAGGAACATGTGGACCGGGAACATGACCATCGCCGCGTCCGGCGCGAGCCCGATCCCGGACACCGCGTTCTTCATGACCCCGACGAAATCCGTCCGCGTCAGCGTGACGGTCGGGATGCCCAGCGCTTCTATCCTAGCGGCTGCACGGCCGCATGCTGTGGCGCAGGCCCCTCAAGCCGCGTTGCCGACGATGACGGCGTCGACG
>JBGQGU010000254.1:0-5161 GCA_041497655.1 Gammaproteobacteria bacterium | reverse complement strand
GATTTCGTCGCTGGCGACCGTGTCGTTCTCGTTGATGATGGGGATCACGCCCAGCCCGAGCAGGGTGCGCAGGGTGGAGCGGGCGTTGAGATAGCGCTTACGGTCGGCGAGGTCCTCGTGCGTGAGCAAGATCTGCGAGGTGAGCAGGTCGTGCTTGCGGAAGCACGATTCGTAGACTTGTATCAGCCCCATCTGGCCGACCGCGGCCGCCGCCTGCAACTCGTGCAGGGCGTGCGGACGCTTCTTCCAGCCGAGGCGCTGCATGCCCGCCGCAATCGCACCGCTGGAGACCAGCACCGCCTCGCGACCCATCCGCTTGAGCTCGGCGATCTGCCCGGCCCAGCGCGTGAGCGCGGCGAGATCGAGCCCCCGGCCCTCGTTGGTGACGAGGCTCGAGCCGACCTTGACGACGATGCGTTTCGCTTTCTCGAGGACGGACGACATAGGATTCGGAAATCAGGATTCGGGATTCAGGGATTTGGTCTTGCGCTTTCTTGGCATTGACTTGGCTGAATCCTGACTCCTGGATCCTGAATCCTTTTCGAGGTGGCCCATCACCGCGAATGCGAGCGCGCGGCAACCCTCGCCGGTGAGCGCGGAAATGATAAAGCATTTGTCTTTCCAGCGATAATTCCTGAGAAAGCGCTTGACGGCGCGCTCGCGCTCCCCGGCCGGAACCAGGTCGATCTTGTTCAAGACCAGCCAGCGCGGCTTGCGATAGAGCGCATCGTCGTACTTCCTGAGCTCCTGCACGATCGCCCTCGCGTCGCGCGCGGGATCGGTGCTCTCGTCGAGCGGCGCGACGTCCACGAGGTGCAGCAGCAACCGCGTGCGCACGAGGTGTCGCAGGAACTGCAGCCCGAGCCCCGCCCCCTCGGACGCGCCCTCGATCAGCCCCGGTATGTCGGCCAGCACGAAGCTGCGGTTGACGTCCACCCGCACCACGCCGAGAGACGGGATAAGCGTGGTGAAAGGATAGTCGGCGACCTTGGGGCGCGCTGCGGAAATGGCGCGGATCAGGGTGGATTTTCCGGCGTTGGGCATGCCGAGCAGCCCCACGTCAGCGAGGAGCTTCAACTCGAGCTTCAGGCGCCGGTGCTCGCCTTCAGCGCCGCGCGTGAACTGGCGCGGCGCGCGGTTCACGCTCGACTTGAAGTGCAGATTGCCGAGCCCGCCTGCGCCACCGCGGGCAACCAGCACGCGCGTGCCGTCGCGGTCGAGATCGGCGATCGCTTCGCCCGTTTCGAGATCGCTCACGACGGTGCCCACCGGCACGCGCAGCTCGATGTCGGACGCCGATTTGCCGTACTGGTCGGCGCCGCGGCCGTTCTCGCCGTCCCGCGCGCGGTGGATGCGCGCGTAGCGGTAGTCAATCAACGTGTTCAGATTGCGGTCGGCGAGCGCATAGAGGCTGCCGCCGCGCCCGCCGTCGCCGCCGTCGGGGCCGCCGCGCGGGACGAACTTCTCGCGCCTGAAGCTGGCCACGCCGTCGCCGCCCTTGCCAGCGTGGACCTCGATGATTGCCTCATCTACGAACTTCATATTCGGCAGTGTTGAGTTTTGAGTGTTTAGTGTTGAGTTAAAGAGGCGTCATCGACTGCGAGTACCTCAACTTAACACTCAGCACTAAGCACTCAACACTTTTTGTTTGCGCTCGCAAACAAAAAAGCCCTGTCGCGTGACAGGGCTTCTCGATGAGCGCCGTGCCGGTTCAGGCGGGAACGATGCTCACCGTCTTGCGGCTATCCGGCCCCTTCTGGGCGAACAGCACGTGCCCCGTTACCTTGGCGAACAGCGTGTGGTCGCGGCCGATGCCGACGTTGGTGCCGGGATGCACCTGCGTGCCGCGCTGGCGCACGATGATCTCACCCGCGTTCACCTGCTCGCCGCCATAGCGCTTCACGCCCAGGCGCTTGGATTGCGAGTCGCGGCCGTTGCGCGAGCTGCCGCCTGCTTTCTTGTGTGCCATTGCGTGGCTCCTGTTTACTCTTACGTCGGGGTGTATGAGGGGAGTATCCCCTCGTTACTTACCTCAAGCGATGCCGAGAATCTCGATCTCGGTGTAGTTCTGGCGGTGTCCCTGGCTCCTGCGGTAATGCTTGCGGCGGTTCAACTTGAAAATGCGCACCTTGTCGCCCCGGCCGTGCATCAACACCTTGGCCTTGACCCGGGCTCCCGCGACGAGTGGCGCGCCGATCTTGAGCGCGTCGCCATCAGCCACCAGCAGCACCTGGTCGAGCTCGATTTCCTGCCCGACGTCGGCGGCGATCTGCTCGATTTTGAGCTTTTCACCGGCGCTGACCCGGTACTGTTTGCCGCCGGTCTTAATTACCGCATACATGAAACGACCCGTCCGACCTGGGAAAGCCCGGCATTCTACAAAAAGCGCGCTCGTTAGTCAAAGAATTCGCTGCGGTAAATCAACGATATCTCGGGGATGACGAGCCCCTCTGGCAAGCCCGGCGCAGTTTCTTTGCTGGTATCATCCACCCTCTTTTTGTGAGCCCACAAACGGTGACACTGGAGGCGATACGCGGCTTCGTGGAGGCGGACATGCGCGCCGTGGACGGGGTGATCCGTGCCCGCCTGGATTCCGAGGTGCTGCTGATCCGCCAGGTGGCGGAATACATCGTGGGCAGTGGTGGCAAGCGCCTGCGCCCGTTGCTGCTCCTGCTCTCGGCCGGCGCATTTGGCTACCGGGGGCTCTACCGCCATGAACTCGCCGCAGTGGTCGAATTCATCCACACCGCGACATTGCTGCACGACGACGTCGTGGACGAATCCGACCTGCGGCGTGGCCGGTCCACCGCCAACGCATTGTTCGGCAATTCCGCGGCGGTGCTGGTCGGCGACTTCGTCTATTCGCGCGCATTCCAGATGATGGTCGGAGTGGACAACATGCGCGTGCTGCAGGTGCTGGCGGACGCAACCAACGTGATCGCCGAGGGGGAAGTCATGCAGCTCATGGGCTGCCACAATCCCGACATCAAGGAGAGCGATTACCTCGAGGTGATCCGCCGCAAGACGGCGAAGCTGTTCGAAGCCGCCACACGGCTGGGCGCGATCCTGGGCGGCGCGCCGCGCGATCAGGAGAACGCGGTCGCCGACTACGGCATGCGCCTCGGCACCGCCTTCCAGCTGATCGATGACGTGCTCGACTACTCCGGCGAGCAGGCGGTGATCGGCAAGAACCTGGGCGATGACCTGGCGGAGGGCAAGCCCACCCTGCCGCTCATCTACGCCATCCGGCATGGAACGGAAAGCGAGGCGCAGCGGGTGCGGCGTGCCATCGAGCATGGCGGGCGGGATGAGCTCAACGCGGTGATCGAGGCGATCCGCTCCACCGGTGCGCTCGAATACGCGCGCGAGCAGGCGCGCCGGGAGTCGCGCGCCGCGGGTGAGGCGCTCGCGCGACTGCCGCATTCAAGGCAACGCGAATATTTGCTACAATTAGCGGACTTCGCGGTGACGCGAACGTATTAGGAAGTTGGCAGTTGGCGGCCGTCAGTCAGCAGCGACGGGTGCCACAAAGAGCGCGGCTACGCCGCGCGTTTTTTCGACGTTCTGCAAACTGTCAACTGCCAACTGACGGCTTGACCTCGGGGTGTAGCGCAGCCTGGTAGCGCACTGCGTTCGGGACGCAGGTGTCGGAGGTTCAAATCCTCTCACCCCGACCATTCTATTCCGCCCCCCGTCGAGAACCGGATGGAGCCGTGACGCGCCGGCTCGACGCTTGGCGGGGGTTGGGGCACACTAATCCAGAGTGAGCGGAATCGAATTCGTGTCCCTACGGTCCGATTCCGCCGTTTTCTTGCAGGCGGTTTTGCATGAGGAGTTTGTCGGACCAAAGTCCGACAAACTCCTGGCCACCAGCGGAGTTTGAATTGGCGAAGATCATCCTGCTCGTTCTCGGGCTGCTGCTCGTCTACTGGATCCTGAAGAGCTACCGCCGCCGCGTCGATCGGGGCGGGCCGAAGACGCCCCCCGCGGGCGGGGAGAACATGGTGCAATGCGCTCGCTGCGGCGTGCACCTGCCGCGCAGCGAGAGCATCACCACGCAGGGCCGGTTCTACTGCTCGCAGGAACACCAGCGGGCGGACCAGGCGGAGCGCAGCTCGTGACGAGCCAGGCCGGGGACCGGAAGCCGGTACTGTGGGAAGCGCAGGCCGCGCCGTACCCCGGCGAGCATCCTGAGCCGTTCTGGCGTTCGCTGTTCTATTTCAACGTCTACCGCCTGCTGATCGCGCTGCTGCTGCTGCTGAGCGTCGTGATCTGGGGCTCCCACCTCTGGTTCGGTTCGCGCGACCTGGGGCTCTTTGTCGTTGCCGATCTCGCCTACGTGGTGTTCAGCATTGCGTGCTTCGTGCTGATCAGCGCGCGCCGGCATTTCGACCTGCAGCTGACATTGCAGGTGGCCGCCGACGTCGTCTTCATCGTGCTCTTGATCTACGCCAGCAACGGTATCTCCAGCGGCCTGGGGTTGCTGCTGCTCACCACGCTTGCCGGCGCGGGCCTGATCAGCCGCGGGCGGCTCACGCTTTTCTTCGCCGCGCTCGCCAGCATTGGCGTGCTGCTCGAACACACCTACGAGACGCTCAAGCTCGAAGCCCCCGACTCCCAGTACGTGCAGGCCGGGCTGTTGTCCGGCGCATATTTCGCGATCGCGTGGCTCGCGCACACGCTCGCCCAGTACACGGTGGCGAGCGAGCGGCTCGCAGCGAAGCGCGAGATCGACCTCGCCAACCTGGAGCAGGTGAACCAGCTCGTGATCCGCGACATGCAGGACGGCGTGCTGGTGGTCGACGGGCATGGCGTAATCCGCCAGTTCAACGTGCGCGCCGAGCGCCTCCTCGGATCGTTGCCGGCCGGCGGCCAGGTGGCGCTGGCGCAGTACGCGCCGGCACTCGCCGCGCAGTACGAGCAGTGGCGCAGCCGCGCGGGGGTGGACGCCGGCGCCGGCATGCCCTACAGCAGCAGCGAGAGCGCGCGCTTCGTGCCGATCGGCGGGAACCGCGAGCTCGGTGCCGTGATCTTCATCGAGGACCAGACGCGCGTTCAGGCGCAGGCGCGCCAGTTGAAGCTCGCCGCGCTGGGGCGGCTCACGGCCAACATCGCCCACGAGATCAGGAACCCGCTCGGCGCGATCAGCCACGCCGCGCAG
>JBGQGU010000253.1:0-5164 GCA_041497655.1 Gammaproteobacteria bacterium | reverse complement strand
GATGCAGACGTGCTGGAACTGGGCCGCCAGTTCCTTCAGCCGCAGCGCGCGCGGCCGCAGCGCGATATCACCGAGCGCGGCCGCGGAGCGGCCGAAGAAATCGAGATGGCCTTCGATCAAGCCGCGAAAATCGAGCACATGCATGCCGAGCACCGCCAGCGCGCCATGACGGCGCCGCGGGGCTTCGACCGCGGTATCGCCGAGCCGCCCCAACACGGCCTCGATCACGCGTACGTGGCTGACGTTGAAGTGAGCGAGCCGCTCGATGGTCGCGCCGGCGCCGGCAATGCGCCGCAGCAGCGCCAGCGCCGCCGCGGTATCGAGCGTGGCGAGGGCCGCCCCGTCGAGCGTCAGGGGTGAAGCGGGCATGCCCGCCCCCGCCAGCGCAGCATCAATCTCGGCGATCCGGTGAAGGTGCCACGCACCGGAAAGAAACAGCGTGGCCTGCCCCCCTGCCCGTTCCAGCCAGCAATAACGCGCGGAGGCGCTCATAGCGAGTCGGTTGCCTGAGTTCGCATAAGGACGGCTGGTGCATAGTTTATAGCGTCAGGCCGGTGATTTCCCATTGTCATGACAATGCCTGACAATCCCGGGCTTGAGCACCGGCACGGAGCGACCCTGGCGGCTGGCGCAAGCTTTGCTCGCTTCGCGGCTCGCAGCGGACTTTGTGCGACACCATCTGCGCCCGAAAGAACAGGTAAAACCGATGAATCCCACCGAACTGATCGGCTACACGGCCGCCGCGCTCACGACCATCGCGTTCATCCCGCAGGTGCTGCACACCTGGCGCATGCGCTCCGGGCGCGGCGTCTCGCTCGGGATGTACACGACCTTCACAAGCGGCGTCGCACTGTGGCTCGTCTATGGAATCCTGCTAAACGCCTGGCCGCTCATTGTCGCCAACGTGATCACGCTGACGCTGGCGCTGTCCATCCTCGCCATGAAGATCCGCTACCGGTGAAAATGGGGACGCACACCATTCTTTCTAGAGCATATTGCCCGCAAAAAAGGTGTGCGTCCCCATTTTCCCCCGCAAGATCAGTTCATTCTATCGCCCGCGCCGCACACGCAGCGCAAAAAAAAGGACAGCCATCGCTGTCCCTGTGAAGCTGTCCCACGATGCTAACCCCCGAGGTATGCCCCCTCGGCTTCGTGGCGACGCTCCTCGCGCGCCTTGCGCGCCTCGCGCCGATAATCTTCCTTGGCCTTCTGCGCCTCCCACTCCCGTTCCTTCATCCGCCGTTCGGCGACGCGTAACCGCTCCTGCCCGCCAGCGTGCGCGTCGCCTGTAAAGCGACGCTCGCCCAGCACGTTCCACGCCTCCCGCCGATACTCCTCTCGTGCCTTGCGCGCTTCGCGCTCCTGCTCCTCCAGGCGTTTGTATGCTTCTCGCCGGCGCTCTTCTTGCATTCTGCGGGCGTCATGTTCCTGCTCGGCGTCCTTTACGATTTTCCAATCCTTATCTTTAGCCACAACGCGCTTCGGCAGGAGGCCGCGCGACACATCCGAAAAAAAAAGGAGAATGAGTTGAGTGACGCCTGCGGTGCTGCCGCGCTGGTCATCAGCCACGGCCCCGCCCGGAAGCGCGCTTCCCAACACCACCGAAACCAGCATGACCAGCAGTCGAATCATCGGCGTCCCCCCGGACAAGATGATCGAAAATGAGCACGCTCATGGTAACGCGAACGCGGGGAAACAGATTGACCGTACGTCGGTATTTCAGGTACTTACGGCACAAAGTCACAGTCGATTATCAGCATTCGCGCACAACGTCACAAAAGGGGCCGTGCGGCGTCAAGCACTCTTGCAAACTAGGCGGTAGCGCTGTACTCCGAGAAAATGCCGATCTGCCGCTGGTTGTGGACGCCACCGAAGCCCGCTGCAACCATCGTCGCCATGACCCGCGCAGGCGGCACGCACGACTCGATCGTGTCCCAGTGATAGCGATAGAGCGTCGGTGTGTGCCGGCTGCGCCCAAGCAGGCCCGCAACGAAAGGCACGACGTTACGCAGATACGCCCGCAGGAGCATGGTCGCCAGCCGCCCATCGGGCCGGGTAATCTCAAGCACCAGCAGCCGGCCACCCGGCTTGAGAACGCGGCGAAACTCCAGAAACACCGTCTCCAGGTCGGCGAGATGACGCAAGGCGAATCCGAGGGCCACGAAGTCGAAGGAGCCCGTGGCGAACGGCAGCGTCTCGGCGCGGCCGCGCACGAGCGCGAGCCCGCCGACCGCAGCGCTAGAGATCATCCTGGAACTCGGATCGATGCCGGTGACGCTGCCCCGATCGCCCACGATGCGAATCGCCTCCTTCGAGACCAGCCCCGTGCCGACGGCAACGTCCAGCACGCGCATGCCGGGAGCGAGGCCGGCGCGTCGCAACGCCTCCCGCCGATACCAGGATCCCGTGCCGAACGCGAGAAAGCGGTTAACGCGGTCGTAGTCGACCGCGCTGGAATCGAATAGGAACCCGACGAAGCGCCGCTTGCCTTCGGCGCTCGAGTAGTAAGCGGAAAGGACGGGGTGGGGATCGTGGACCGGCACGTCCACGGGCGACCGCGGCTGCTGCATGGCTCAGGTCGCGAAAAAGGCCAGCGCGCGCGCCTCGATGCTTTGCCGCGGAGGCGCGGCAGGCGGCGACTGTGGATCCTCGAATGACGTGTGCGGCGTAAACCGCGCACATCCGTCCTTCTCCGAGTCGAAAACCTTGACGAGCTTTGCGCCGGAATCAACCGTGTACGGGATTTCGGCGGTCACGGCCTGGTTTGCCGTGAATCTCCATTGCATAGAGTTCAGATTTTCCGCAATTGCTCCAGCAGCTCCTTGCTTTCGGGTATCGTTCCCGGCTCGTAAAGCTTCGCGTAGCGGACCATACCCTTGGCGTCGAGCACGAAGGCCGCGCGCTTGTCCATGCCGCGTTCCTCGTTGAAGACACCGTAGGCCTTGCCGATCGCGCCATGCGGCCAGTAATCCGATAGCAGGGGGAACGGCATGCCGCCCAGCTTTTCGGCCCAGGCCTTGAGGCTGGGAACGGGGTCGGCGCTGATATTCAGGATCTCGACGTTCAGCTTCTTGAATTCTTCGTAGTTCGCACGGAACCCGTTGACCTGGTTCGTTCACCCGCCGGTGAAGGCAAACGGCATGAACGCGACCACGACCGGCCGGCCGCGAAAGCTGGAGAGTGCGATCTTTTGATCGGTGTGCGATGCAAGCGTAAAATCAGGCGCCGCAACGCCCGTTTGAATCGACATACGAGTTCTCCTTGTGGGTAGGTCGGAAGAGCCGCCGCCAAAGAATACCCGCGCAGGCCGCTGGCGGCAACCAATCGGTCATTCAGCCTTGACGCCGGCAGCCTTCCACACTTTCCTGCGCGTCGTGATTTCATCGTGGACGAGCCTGTCGAAAGCTTCCGGGCTGCTCGGCTTGGCCACGGCGCCCTGGCTCGCGATGCGCTCCTTGATGTCGGAAAGCTCGAGGATCTGCCCGACTTCCTTTGCGAGCAGATTGATGATCGGGCGCGATGTCCTGGACGGCGCCAGCATCCCGTACCACCCCTGGTACTCGAAACCGGCCAGTCCCGCCTCGGCCACCGTCGGCACGTCCGGCAGCGCCAGCGCGCGGTAGGTGGTCGTCACGCCCAGCGCCAATACCCTTCCGCTCTTGATCAATGGCGCGGCCGCCAGGACGGGCGAGAGAATGAAGTGCACGCGACCGGCCATCAGGTCGGTGAGCGATTCGGGCGAGCCCCGGTACGGCACGTGCACCGCGTTGACGCCGGATACGAGCTTGAACAACTCGCCGCCGTAATGGGGTCCGCTGCCCAGGCCGGTCGAGCCATAGTTGAGCTGCCCCGGCTTCTCGCGCGCGAGCGCGATCAGCTCCTTGACCGATTTCGCTCCGAGGGTGGGCGCGACCACCAGGACGAGCGGTGTGCTCGCGATCTGGGTGATGCCGGAGAAGTCCTTGACGGGGTCGTAGGGGAGCTTCGAATAGAGCGCCGCGCTCCCCGCGAAGTTGGACCCGGTCACCATGAGCGTGTGGCCGTCGGGCGTCGCCTCCGCGACGATGCTGCAGGCGACGATGCCACCAGCGCTTGGACGGTTGTCCATCACGACCGGCCGGCCCCAGCGTTCCGCCATCCTGGGTCCGACGATGCGCGCGATGATGTCGGTCGCGCTGCCCGGCGTGAACGGCACGACGATTCGAATCGGCTTGGTCGGATAGGCGGGTGCTGTGGAGGCCGCCTGTGCGTTGGCTCCGGCGGAAACCCCCGCGGCGGCGAGGACGAGCAGCGTTTGCATCAAGGCCTGCTTCATGTGCGCCTCCTAAACGGGACCTCGGAGACCCCAGGGTCACACTGGGTCTCCTCGAAGTATCGCGCCAATCCCCGGCCACTACAAATGGGCAAGCCCATTTGTGAAGGATGAGCGAGGAGGGAAGCATAGTTTGCAGTTTGCAGCAGGAAGTTTGGAATTGCTGCCGACTGACGGCTGCCTACTGTCAACTCATCCGCCACCCGTATCCCGTCACTTCATTCCAGCAGCAGGTTCAGTAGAATGGAGCCCGTCCCCGAGGTCTCCTGGTAACCCATGGCACATCCAGATCGTTTCCTGCTCGCCGGCGTGATGGGATGGCCCGTCATGCACTCGCGCTCGCCGCTTCTGCATAACTATTGGTTCAAACAGCACGATCTGGCCGGAACTTACGTGCCGCTCGCGATCAGGCCTGAGGGCCTCGCGGCGGCCTTGCGCGCGCTTCACCCATTGGGCTTTGCGGGCTGCAACCTGACCATCCCGCACAAGCAGCATGCCATGACGATCGTGGACGAGGTGGACGCGGTGGCGAGGAGCATCGGCGCGATCAGCTGCGTGGTCGTCAGGCCAGATGGATCGCTCGCCGGCAGGAACAACGACTGCTACGGCTTCATCCACAACATCAAGCAGGAGCAGCCGGGCTGGCGGACGGGCGCAGGACCGATCGTAGTGCTCGGAGCCGGGGGCGGCTCGCGCGCGGTCTGCTACGGCCTCCTGCAGGAAGGCGCGAAGGAAATTCGGCTCCTCAACCGCACGTTTGCCCGCGCCAAGGGCATCGCCGACGAGTTTGGCGGTCCGATCGAGGCCCTGCCCTGGGAGAGCCGCCACGACGCTCTGGAAGGCGCGGCGATG
>JBGQGU010000252.1:0-5200 GCA_041497655.1 Gammaproteobacteria bacterium | reverse complement strand
TCAGCGGGATGTCCTGCTGGTGGGGGCCGTGGAAGCTGCCCCAGCACACGTGCAGCCGGATATTCTCCCGCGGGATGCCGCGCAGCGCGTGGTTCAGCGCGTCCACCCGCATCGTCGCGTATTTCCGGTAAGCAGCGATGCTCATCTCGGGGTACATCTGCCAGCCGTCGGGGAGATCGGGGTCGTCGATCTGCAGGAGAAATCCGCCATCCACGATCGCCTTGTATTCGTCGCGCATGGCCTCAGCGATCGCATAGACGAAGGCCTCTTGGTCCGGGTAGTACTCGTTGCGCAGCCAGTGCTCGATCGTGCCGGGCGTATTCGCGGGCAGGAACGCTTCCTCCGCCTTCACGCCGTGGAGCGCCGCCCGGAAGTTCTCGAGGTCCTCCTTGAGAGCGGCATGGCCGACGTACGTGAGCGGCGCGACGCAGAACACTTGCGCCTGGCTCGGCCCCGATCCGGCGAAGGCGCCGAAGCCGCGGCCGCCCGCCGCGAAGTACTCGGGGAAGTTCCTGAGCTCCCGACCGGCGATGGACAGCGGCTGCGGGCTCCTGCCCGGCTCGTACGGGCGCGTCTCGAATCCGCCGAGGCGTTCGCGCATGTAGTTGGTGAAGTTGGTCTTGCCGACCTCGCCGTCGTTCACGCTGTCCACGCCGCACGCGACCTGCTTGCGCACGACTTCGGCGACCTCGCTCGTGAGCCGCCTCGCGAGCGCGTCCCTGTCGTAGGGCCGGCCCTCGGCCCGGGCGTAGACCGCCTGCTTCAGCTCGTCGGAGCGCGGCAGGGATCCGGCGTGGGTGGTCAGGATGCGCTCGGTGCTGCGCTTCATGAGGCGGTCATCGGCAACTGATAAGCTTGCTCTTCGCCCGCGCGTTGAGCGGCGCGTTAGCGTCCGCTCCAACGCGAGGGGCCTCTGGATCGTTGATGGCAAGCATTGAACAACATCGGGTCGGCCGCATGCGCGCCTGCACGGTCGCATCCCCAATCAACTTGGGGCCCCTGCTCCGCGCTCCGGCGCGCGCCAAAGCGGCGCTGTGCGTCCGCTTTAACCGTTACTCGGCGGAAATGTTGTTCTTCTTGATGACCGCGGCCCAGCGGCTGTCCTCGCGCCGCATGAGCGCGATGAGCTCCGCCGGCGTGGACGAGGCTGCGTCCATGCCCTGGCCGCTGAAGCTCGTCTTCAGCTCGGGCTGCGCAAGAATTGCGACCAGCTCCTTGTCGAGCCTGGTGACCACCGGCTGCGGGGTGTCCTTGGGCGCCAGGAACGCGTACCACATGTCCACTTCGGCCCCCTTGACACCGACCTCCTGCAACGTCGGCAGATCGGGAGCGGTCGGGTGGCGCTTCGCGCTTCCGACGGCCAGCGCCTTCAGCCTGCCTGCCTTCACGAATTGCAGGCCGACGTGTATGGGCATGAACATCACGCTCAACTGCCCGGACAACGTGTCGGTGACCGCGCCCGCGCTGCCCTTGTAGGGGACGTGGAGCAGGTTGGTCCCGGTGAGGTCCTTGAACAGCTCCATCGCCATGTGGTGCGGCGTGCCGATGCCGGGCGACCCGTAGGTGAACTTGCCCGGAGCCGACTTCGCCTGCGCGATCAGGTCGGAGACGCTGTTGATCCTGGTCGAAGGATGAGTCACGAGCATCAACGTGCCCCAGGCGGCGAGCGATATCGGCGCGAAATCGGTCAAAGGCTTGTAGGGGGTGTTTCGGTACAGGTGGGGTGACGTGATGAGCGGGTTGCCGGACACCATCACGGTATGCCCGTCTGGCGCCGCCCTGGCGACCAGCTCGGCGCCGAGGTTTCCGCTTGCCCCGGGGCGGTTGTCGACGACAACTGGCTGCCCGAGACGCTCCGAGAGCCTGGGCCCCACGTTGCGGGCGATGATGTCCATGCCGGTGCCGGGCGTGAACGGGACGACGACCCTGATCGGCCGGGACGGATAGGCCTGGGCGATGGCTCCCAGGCTCACCACCGCCAGGGCCAGCGCGAGCGCGGACCGTAACAGGATCGGCGGCACGGATGACTTGTCGGCACTCATTCCTCGCTCCTCGATGTCGTGTTCTTGCTCCGGCCGCCAGTTTCGATGTACCGGCGTCAGCTTGTCAACGCCTCGCCGAAGCGTGATAGGTGATGAGGGGGGAGTGTCGAGGGACGAGGAGTGAGTGTCGAGTGCAAAAAGACGCGAACTGCGAGTCAAAGGGAGCTCGATCAATTTGGTGCATATCAGAATTAGGACCATGAGAAAAGAGTGACAACATTCTTTCCCTCGACTCTCCACCCCGACACTCGACACTCGTCACTCGACACCCGACACTCGACACTCGTCTCTGGTGCTAGGATATCAGCGTGCCGCAGTCTCCCGGTTTCGTTTCTCCGCCCAAGGGCGAACTCGCCCACCTGAGGCGTCTCGGCCGCTTTCTCGTGCCGTACCGCGCGCGCATCGCCGGCGCGCTGCTGGCGCTGGTGGTTGCGGCGAGCTGCGTGCTGGTGCTGGGACAGGGGTTGCGCCACGTGGTGGACGCGGGCTTCGGCAGCGGCGACCCGCGGCTGCTCAATGCCGCGCTCGCCGCCATCGTGGGCGTCTCCGTCGTGCTGGCGTGCGCGACATGGGCGCGCTTCTACCTGATGATGAGCGTCGGCGAGCGCATCATCGCCGACTTGAGAACGATCGTGTTCGCGCACGTCCTGACGCTGTCGCCCGCGTTTTTCGATTCGGCCCGCACCGGGGAGATCGGCTCGCGCATCACCAACGACTCCGAGCAGCTGCGGCAGGTGATCGGCTTCGGCGTGTCGATGCTCCTGCGCAACGCCCTGATGATGGCGGGCGCGCTGGTGCTGCTGTTCACCACCAGCGCGAAGCTCGCCGCGCTGATCGTGCTCGGCGTGCCGGCGACGCTGGTGCCGATCCTGCTGATGGGGCGGCGCGTGCGGCGGCTGTCGCGCGTCAACCAGGACCGGGTGGCGGACGTGTCCGCGCACGTCGACGAGTCGCTGCACGAGATCCGCACGGTGCAGGCCTACCGCCACGAAGCCCGCACGCGCGAGCGGTTCAATCAGGCGACCGGGGCAGCCCTTGCGGCCGGCGTGCATCGCGTGCGTATCAAGGCGTGGCTGATCTCGCTGGTGATGCTGATCGGCTTCTGCGCCGTGGGCGTGATCCTCTGGATCGGCGGCCACGACGTGTTCGCCGGGCGCATGACGGCGGGAGAGCTGTCGGCCTTCGTGTTCTACGCGGCAATCGTCGCAACCGGCGCGGGCACGGTGTCGGAAGTATGGGGCGAGATCCAGCGCGGCGCAGGCGCGACCGAGCGGCTGATGGAGCTGATCGATACCCGGCCCGTGCTCGTCACCGCCACGCCGGTCATCAAGCTGCCGCCCCGCGTGGCCGGCGCGATCCGCTTCGACGAGGTCGCGTTCGCCTATCCCGGCCGGCCGGAGGTCACCGCGCTCGGGCCCGTGTCGTTCGCGGTCGGCGCTGGCGAGCGGGTGGCACTGGTCGGTCCGTCCGGGGCGGGCAAGTCCACCATCTTCGCATTGCTGCTGCGTTTCTACGACCCGGTCTCGGGCCGCGTCCTCGTGGACGGCGCCGATATCCGGCATTGCGAGCCGGATGACCTGCGCCGCGCGGTGGCGCTGGTGCCGCAGGACCCGGTCATCTTCGCCGCGAGCGTCACCGAGAACGTGCGCTTCGGCCGGCCCGACGCCCCGTTCGAGGCGGTGCGGGAGGCGTGCGCCGCGGCGCACGCGCTGGAGTTCATCGAGCGCCTGCCGCAGGGGTTCGACACCGATCTCGGCGAGCGCGGCGTGAAGCTCTCCGGCGGGCAGCGCCAGCGCGTCTCGATCGCGCGCGCCATCCTCGCCGACCGGCCGGTGCTGCTGCTCGACGAGGCGACCAGCTCGCTCGATGCCGAGAGCGAGCGCCAGGTCGCGCAGGCGCTCGAGCGCCTGGCGCGCGGGCGCACCACGCTCGTCATCGCGCACCGGCTCGCGACCGTGCGCCACGCCGACCGCATCATCGTGCTCGATCGCGGGCGCATCCACGCGGCGGGCACCCACGACGATCTGCTGCGCGCCGACGGCCTCTACGCGCATCTCGCGCGGCTGCAGTTCATCGCCGAAGGCGAAACTGCGTGAACCGCGGTTCCTGGAACATTGGAGTCATCGCACACGCAGTTTCGCCTGAGAACCTCGCCGATCCATTCACGATTCAGCATATGTTTTTTGTCACGGAATACCGGCGCCGCCGGTATTCCGGTATGATCATGCTGTAGCAGTCAAATTCCTGATCCCACTTTCGTTCCACCCCATCATTGGAGAACAAGCATGATCGCATCGCGCTTTTTGCGCCCTTCTTTTTTGGCGCTGTGTCTTTTCCTTGCAGCCACCGCCGTTCTCGCGCAGGACAAGCCGGCGGGCCAGGACTACCAGCCGGAGGTCGGCCAGTCCGGCAAGGACGTGGTCTGGGTGCCTACCCCCCAGGCGCTGGTTGACAAGATGCTCGATCTCGGCAGGGTCACGGCGGTGGACTACGTGATCGACCTCGGTTCCGGCGACGGGCGCACCGTTATCACCGCCGCCAAGCGCGGCGCCCGCGCCCTCGGCATCGAGTACAACCCGGACATGGTCGCGCTGTCGCAGCGCAACGCGGCGAAGGAAGGCGTCAGTGGCAAGGCGACATTCGCCAAGGCCGACCTCTTCGAGAGCGATTTTTCGCAGGCGACCGTCATCACGATGTTCCTGCTGCCCGACATCAATTTGAAGCTGCGCCCGAAGATCCTCGGCCTCAAGCCGGGCACCCGCATCGTGTCCAATTCCTTCACGATGGGGGAGTGGCAGCACGACCGCAGCGTCCAGGCGACCGAAAAGGAAGGTTGCCAGTCCTATTGCACGGCCTATCTCTGGATCGTGCCGGCCAGGGTGGAGGGATCGTGGAAGCTGCCGGAAGGCGAGCTGACGCTCAAGCAGAGCTTCCAGATGATCACGGGCACGCTCCGGGCGGGAGGGAAGGAAACCGCTATCAAGGGTCGTCTAAGTGGCGACCAGATCAGCTTCAAAGCCGGCGACGCCCAGTACAGCGGGCGCGTCAACGCCAACGGCATCAAGGGCACTGTCAAAGCCGGCAGCGGCACCACGGAGTGGACGGCCCGCAAGGGCTAGTGACCGGTCACTAGACAGGGCGTGAATCGTGATTCGTGA
>JBGQGU010000251.1:0-5203 GCA_041497655.1 Gammaproteobacteria bacterium | reverse complement strand
GAAGTCGAGGCCTTCGACCGGCGCGTGCGCGAAGGGCTCCCGGCGCAAGGTGACGTGGAGTACGCGGCCGAGCCCAAATTCGATGGCCTCGCAATCAGCCTGACCTACGAGCGAGGGGTGTTCGCCCTGGGCGCGACCCGCGGCGACGGCCATACGGGGGAGGACGTCACTGCCAACCTGCGCACGGTGCGCGCGATACCGCTGCGTCTTAGGCAGGGACCCACGCCCGGCCTGCTGGAGGTGCGCGGGGAGGTGTTCATGCTCAAGCGCGACTTCCAGGCCCTGAATCAGGAGCAGCGGCGCGCCGGCGGGAAGGAATTTGCCAATCCGCGCAACGCTGCGGCCGGGGCACTGCGCCAGCTCGACTCGCGGGTCACCGCGTCGCGCCGCCTGACATTCTGTGCCTACGGGCTCGGCAAGCACTCGGGCGGCCGCATTCCGCGCGACCGTCACAGCCGGCAGCTGGACTACCTGGCGGCGCTGGGCTTCCCGGCGAGCCGGCAGCGCCGCGTCGTGAGGGGCCTCACGGGGCTGCTCGACTACTATCGCGATATCGAGCGGCAGCGCGCGGACCTGCCATTCGAGATCGACGGCGTGGTCTACAAGGTCGACAATCTGCGCTCGCAGGAGTTGCTGGGCTACGTGTCGCGGGCGCCGCGCTTCGCGATCGCGCACAAGTTTGCCGCGGCCGAGGAGATCACCCAGGTGCTCGGCATTGACGTGCAGGTCGGCCGCACGGGCGCCCTGACGCCGGTGGCGCGGCTGGCGCCCGTCTTCGTCGGCGGCGTCACCGTTACCAACGCTACGCTGCACAACGAGGCCGAAGTGCAACGCAAGGATATCCAGGTCGGCGATACCGTGATTGTGCGGCGCGCGGGAGACGTGATTCCCGAAGTCGTGAGCGTGGTCCGGGAGCGTCGACCAGCCGGCGCGCGGCCGTTCCACATGCCCGATACATGCCCGGCCTGCGGATCGCGCGTCGAGCGCATCGAGGACGAGGCGATCGCACGCTGCACGGGCGGCCTCTACTGCCCGGCCCAGCGCAAGCAGGCCCTGCTGCATTTCGCTTCGCGTCGCGCCATGGACATCGAGGGCCTCGGCGATAAACTAGTGGACCAGATGGTGGACCACGGCGTGGTGGAGACGCCGGCCGACCTCTACCGGCTCGATCTGGAAACGCTCGCGAACCTGGAACGCATGGGCGAGAAGTCCGCGGCGAACCTGCTCGCTGCAATCGATAAGAGCAGGAACACGACGCTGGCCCGGTTCATCTTCGCTCTCGGCATCCGCAACGTGGGGGAGGCAACCGCCCGGGACCTGTCCCGGCACTTGGGCGGGCTCGACGCAATAATGGAGGCGGACGAGGCGGCGTTGCAGGCGGTGCCCGACGTCGGTCCGGTGGTGGCGGCGAGCATTGCGCGCTGCTTTGGCGAACCCCGCAACCGCAAAGTCGTGCAAGAATTGCGCAAGCTCGGCGTGCGGTGGAGTGAGACCAAAGTGAAGTATGCAGCGGACCTGCCGCTCACCGGGAAGACTTTCGTGCTGACAGGGACGCTGCCGCGACTGACGCGCCAAGAGGCGAAGGAGCGAATCGAGGCCCGTGGCGGAAGGGTCAGCGGCAGCGTGTCGAAGAAGACGGATTACGTGGTTGCGGGGACGGAACCGGGCGCCAAGCTCGAGGAGGCGCGGGCGCTGGATATCGCGGTGCTCGACGAGGAGGAATTAGTGAAACTGCTTGGGAAGAAGACAAAGTCATGAAGATTACCAAGGCTGTATTCCCGGTGGCGGGCATGGGCACGCGCTTCCTGCCGGCGACCAAGGCGAGTCCCAAGGAGATGCTGCCGGTCGTGGACAAGCCGCTGATCCAGTACGCCGTCGAGGAGGCGGTGGCGGCCGGCATGACCGAGATGATCTTCGTCACCGGGCGCGGCAAGCGCGCCATCGAGGACCACTTCGACCGCGCGGTCGAGCTCGAAGCCGAGCTTGTCGAGCGCGGCCGCGACGACCTGCTGAAGATCGTGCGCGACATGCTTCCGCGCCGCGTGAGCTGCACCTACGTGCGCCAGGCGCACGCGCTGGGGCTCGGCCACGCCGTGCTGTGCGCGCAGCCGGCGGTGGGGGATGCGCCCTTCGCGGTGATCCTCGCCGATGACCTGATCGACGGTGAGCCGCCGGTGCTCAAGCAAATGGCGCGGATCTTCCAGCGCCATGGCTGCTCGGTGGTGGCGGTGGAGAACGTGGCGCGCGAGGAAACGCGGCGCTACGGTATCGTTGCGGTCCGCCGCGGCTCCCGCTCGCCACATCGCATCACCGGCATCGTGGAGAAGCCGGAGCCGCAGGCTGCGCCCTCCACGCTCGGCGTGGTGGGCCGTTACCTGCTGACGCCACGCATATTCCACCACCTGCGCCGGGTAAAGCCGGGCTCCGGCGGGGAGATCCAGTTGACCGACGCCATCGCCGCGCTGCTGCGCGAGGAGCGCGTGCTGGCGCACGAGTTCGAAGGCGTGCGCTTCGATTGCGGGAGCAAACTGGGCTATCTGCAGGCGAATCTGCAGTTTGCGCTGCGGCACCCGGAGGTCGGCGGGGCCTTCAGGCGTTACCTGCGCAGCCGGGGACGCAGCGCGGCGAAGTAGCGCGCGATCGAACGGACGCATACTGCGTGTCTTTCTCCCCTGACAAGGCACGGCGCGCGCTCGAGACGGCGGATCTGGTGTGTTCCACCGCCGCCGTTTCCGCGGCGGTGACTCGCTTGGCGCGCGAAATCTCAGCTGCCCTCGCCGACAGCTTCCCGCTGGTACTGTGCGTGATGCGGGGTGCCGTCATCTTCGCCGGGCAGCTGCTGCCGCAGTTGAGGTTCCCGCTCGAGTTCGATTATCTCGACCTGACGCGTTACGGCGAAGCGACCCGGGGCGGGGACATCTCCTGGCGGGTGACGCCCGGCACCGCGGTCGCGGGCCGGACGGTGCTGGTATTGGACGACATCCTCGACCAAGGGAAAACGCTCGCGGCAATACGCGAGAAACTGCTTGCCGCGGGCGCAAGCCGCGTCTACTACGCGGTGCTGACCGAGAAGGACATCGGCCGCGCGAAACCGGTACGCGCCGACTTCGTCGGCCTGCGGCTGCCCGATCGCTACGTGTTCGGGTGCGGCATGGATGTCGGCGGGGTATGGCGCAACCTGCCGGAAATCTACGCCCTCAAAGAGGATTGAGCTATTAGGATTGAGGATTGAGGGATGAACTGCGTGATTTCGGTATCCAACATATGGTTTTGCTCAATCCTCGATCCTCGATCCTCAGTCCTATGTTAGCGATCATCGGCGGCAGCGGCCTGAGCGAACTTGCAAACATGCAAGTGACGCGGCGCCGGGCAGTGCGCACCCCGTATGGAAATCCATCCGGCGCGCTCGTCTTCGGTACCCTCCGCGGGCGGAAAGTGGTGTTCCTGCCGCGTCACGGTCCCGGACACACCATCCCGCCGCACGAGGTGAATTACCGCGCCAACATCTGGGCGCTGCACGCGCAGAAAGTGAAGGACGTCGTGTCGGTCGCGTCGGTGGGCGGCATCCGCGGCGATCTCGGGCCCGGCACGCTCGCTGTTCCCGATCAGATCATCGACTATACCCACGGGCGCAGCAGCACCTTCTTCACGCGCGGCCGGGGCCCGGTGACGCACATCGATTTCACCCGCCCCTATTGCGAAGAAATGCGCCAGCGGCTGCTCAAGGCCGCGCGCGCGGCGGGAGAAGCGCTGGTGGCGGAAGGCACCTACGGCGCCACGCAGGGACCGCGCCTTGAGACAGCGGCGGAGATCGGCCGCCTGGAACGCGACGGGGCCGACTTCGTCGGCATGACCGGCATGCCGGAGGCCGCGCTCGCGCGCGAGATCGGGCTGTGCTATGCGGCGATCGCGATCGTCGTCAACCACGCGGCCGGCCGCGGCGCGAGCGAGCATGAGATCCGCCTCGAGGACATCCGCCTGGAGTCGGAGCGCGCCATGGGCCGGGTGCGCGCGATCCTCGAGCAACTAGCAGCCGATCAGGCTTAACAGCGGATCGGCTGCTAAAGATAAAGTCCTTTCAGGGTCTACGCTCGATTTGGACGAATTTCAGCCACGGCCATCCGCCCGTAGACAAGACAAGGATTGAGGCATGTTGCCCGATAATTTTGTCTCCCTCTGGAGGGAATTCCGGATAAGGAATTTGCCGGATGATTGTCCGGCAAATTCCTAGCTCGATGACGATTAGGACGGTATTGCGGATGGGGGACGCGCGCCTGCTCGAGCCGGCGCGAGCGGTCGAGCGCTTCGATACGCAGGAGCTGCACGCGTTGATTGCGGACATGGATGACACCATGAAGGCGCTCGATGGGGCGGGACTGGCGGCGCCGCAAATCGGCGTGGGACTGCAGGTGGTGATCTTCGGCGTGGAGCACAACCCACGCTATCCGGAGGCCGAGCCGGTCCCGCATACCGTGCTGATCAACCCCCTGATCACACCGGTGGGAGCGGACATGGAGGAGGGCTGGGAAGGATGCCTGAGCGTCCCCGGCATGCGGGGGCTGGTGCCGCGTTACAAGCACCTGCGCTATCGGGGCCGCGACCCCTACGGCGGGGCCATCGACCGCACCGTGAGCGGTTTCCATGCGCGGGTGGTGCAGCACGAATGCGACCACCTCGCAGGCATCCTCTACCCCATGCGCATTCGCGACCTGCGCAACTTCGGCTTCAATGAGGAATTATTTCCCGGGCAGGACCTGCAGGACGAATAACAGTGTTGAGTTTTGAATTTTGAGTTTTGAGTTGATTCAGTCAAACGCCAACTCAACACTCAACACTCAGCACTCAGCACTCAGCACTCAGCACTCAGCACTCAGCACTCAGCTCCGCGTCAGGTGCGGAGCTGTTCCACCAGGTCGCTTTCGAGGCGTACCACCGTCTTGGCGTTCCTCAACGCCGCCCCCGTGATGATGAACACATCCTCGGCGCGCGCGCCGAGCGTATTGATCTTGGCGGTATGCAGGTTGATGTCGTAGGCGGTCAGCACGCGGGCAATGCGGGACAGCAGCCCGGGGCGGTCGCCGGCGATGATCGAGAGCACGGAGGAGGTGCCTTTCTCGTCCGGCTGGATGTTGACCTCGGGCGAGATCGGGAAATGCCGCAACTGGCGGGAGAGCCGCGGCTTGGTGAGCGGCGGCAGCGGCGT
>JBGQGU010000250.1:0-5272 GCA_041497655.1 Gammaproteobacteria bacterium | reverse complement strand
TGCCGAACTGCGTCCACGCCGCAAGGACATCCAGATCATCTTCCAGGATCCCTATTCGTCGCTCAATCCGCGCATGAGGGTCATGGAGACGCTGGAGGAGGGCATGGTGGCGCTCGGCATCGGCGCCGGACGCGAGGAGCGCCAGGCGCGCATCGACGCACTGCTGGGCGAGGTGGGGCTCGGGCCGGAGGTCAAGTTCCGTTACCCGCACGAATTCTCCGGCGGCCAGCGGCAGCGCATCGCGATCGCGCGCGCGCTTTCGGTCGAACCCCGGCTCATCGTGTGCGACGAGCCGACCAGCGCGCTCGACGTCTCGGTGCAGGCGCAGATACTCAACCTGCTGAAGGAATTGCAGCGCAAGAAGGGGCTCGCCTATCTCTTCATCACCCACAACATCTCGGTGATCGAGTTCCTCGCGCACGAGGTGGCGGTGATGTACCTCGGGCGCATCGTCGAGCGCGGCGGCGTGGATGAAGTGCTCTCCAGCCCGAAGCACCCCTACACGCGCGCGCTGCTGTCTTCGGTGCCGGCGATGGACCCGGCGACGAAGCGGGAAGTCATCCGGCTGCAAGGCGAGCTGCCGTCGCCGGTCAGCCCGCCGGCGGGGTGCCATTTTCACCCGCGCTGTCCGGATGCCTTTGCGCGCTGCCGCGAGGCCTACCCGGACACCGCGCGCTTCACCGCGTCACATACGGCGGCGTGCCATCTTTACGCGGTGAAGCCAGAAGCGTGATTCGTGATTCGTGAATCGTGATTCGACCCGATTCACGCTTTTCCTGACGGGTGCCTAGCCACCCGTCAGGGCGCGGATGGATACGCCCGATGCGGGCGTTGTGGATTTCGAGCGCGCGATGGTAGCTGGCTGCTTCTTCTTCGCCAGCGCACCCGCACACGGCATCTGCTTCTTGGCGCCGCTGTTACTCACCTGGTAGCACTTCGCTTTCCTTGGCTTGCTGCGGGCGGCGGCGAGCTTTGGCGCCGGCAGGTCGGGCAGGTGCGGATCGGCATTGTCGCGCAGCGGCACCAGCAGCGTTTGCCCGGCGACGATCTTCTTGTTGCCGGGAATGCCATTGGCCTCTTTCAGCGCGACGAGCGTCATGCCGTGCTTCGACGCGACTCTCTCCGGCTGGTCGCTGCGCTTCATGGTATAGGCCTGCCATGACACCAGCGGCTGGCTGTGGGTTTCGAGGTTATTCTGGAAGATGGCGACCTTCTCGATCGGCAGCACGATGGTCTCCGAGCCGTCGGCCTTGATCACCGGTTTGTTGTGCGCCGGGTTGAGGAAGCGGAATTCCTCCAGCGACATTTCCGCGAGGCTCGCGGCGAGCTGGACGTCGATGTGGCGGCGCGCGGTGACGGTTGCGAAATAGGGCTGGTTGGGGACATCGGCGAGCGTAATGCCGTACTGCCCCGGGTTGGCGATAATGTTCTTTAGCGCTTGCAGCTTCGGCACGTAGTTGCGCGTCTCCAGCGGCATCGCCAGGCTTTCGTAGTCGGCCGGCAACCCCCTCGCCTGGTTTCTGGCGACCGCCCGGCTCACCGCGCCCTCGCCCCAGTTGTAGGCTGCGAGCGCGAGGGTCCAGTCGCCGAACTGGTTGTGGAGTTTCTCGAGATAGTCGAGCGCGGCGCCGGTGGCGGCCAGCACGTCGCGCCGCCCGTCGTACCAGAAGTTCTGCCGCAGCCCGTAGGTCTTGCCAGTCGAGGGGATGAACTGCCACATGCCCGATGCGTGCGAGCGGGAATAGGCCTGCGGGTTGTAGGCACTCTCGATCATCGGCAGCAGCGCGATCTCGGTCGGCATCCTGCGGCGCTCGACCTCTTCCACCACGTGGTAGAGAAAGTGGCTGCCCCGCTCCATCATGCGTGCGACGTAGTCCGGGTTTGCCGAATACCACTGCTCCTGCCTCTGCACCAGCGCGCCGTCCATGTTGGGCAGGCGGTAGCCGGCACGGATGCGTTGCCAGATGTTGGGCGGCGGGGGAGGAGGCGCTGCCGCAGCCGGGGCGGGCGGAGGAGTCTGGGCCGGCGTTTCCACCGGGGGTTGCTCCTTCCGCACAGGGATCGGCGTGACCGCGCGTTCAGCCTTGGCCAGCTGCTCATCCGGCTCGTCGGCCGGCATTTGCGCGCAAGCTGCCACCAAGGCTGCCGCTGCGAAGGTCACCAGTGACCAGTGACGGCTGACCGGAAAAATACTTTCCCTCCCCCCCGCAGGCGGGGGAGAGGGAAGGGTGAGGGGGAACGGCGGTTCAACAGTCACGAGTCACCAGTCGCACTTTTTATACGAACGGGGGATAGTAGCCAAGACCCGCCGGTTCGTCAATGACAATAATGTTTAAAATCATTGTATTTTGACCTAAACCGAAAGTAATTTCATAAGTTGGTAGGTGCCGAACACTGGTCACCAGCGACGAATCATGCTCTTCAGAACGAGTTCTTCCACTCCCGTATCGCCGCCAGCACGCTCACAGGATCATTTAACGCTTTACCGGCGTAACGGTTGGCCGAGGCGATCACGGCAGGCTCGCGCACGCGCACGAACGGGTTGGTCGCTTTCTCCTGCCCGATGGTGGAGGGCACGGTCGGCAGGTTCTGGTCGCGCTGCTTCCTCGCCTTTTCCTCCAGCTCCTGCAGCGCCGCGTTACCGGGGTCGGCGGCTTTCGCGAAGCGGATGTTGGACAGGGTGTATTCGTGGCCGCAATAGACGCGGGTGCTGTCCGGCAGCTGCATCAGGCGTGACAGCGAGTCGTGCATCTGCCGCGGCGTGCCCTCGAACAACCGCCCGCATCCCACGGCAAAGAGCGTGTCGCCGCAGAACAACATGCCGCCGCCGTAGAAAGCGATATGGCTGCGCGTATGCCCCGGTATCTCCAGCACCTCGAACTCGATGCCGAAGTGCGGCAGGATGAAACGCGCTCCATCCTTCAGCCTCTGCGTGACCTCGCCGATGCGCTCGTCGTGCGGGCCGTAAACCGGTGCCTTCCAGCGGCCCAGCAGTCCGGCGTTGCCGCCGACATGGTCGGCATGATGATGGGTGTTGAGGATCGCGACCAGCTCCAGCGTCTGCGCCTGAAGGTAGTCCAGCACCGGCCGCGCGTCACCGGGGTCCACCACCGCCGCGCATTTCGAGTCGCGGATCGTCCAAATGTAGTTATCCGCGAATGCGCGTAGCGGGATTACATCCCAGGAAGCGTGATTCGTGATTCGTGAATCGTGATTCGACACGTATACACCGTGTATCGTGGTTTAACTTGTAGTCAAGGCTCTCCTCCTGCCCGAGGAGGGGTGGCGCGGAGTGCCGGGGTGGTGGGAGAGCCGGGGAGGTCGTAGGAGGGGTCGCCGCGGAGCGGCGCGGGTGGTGGGAGGAAACGTGCCTGCGCACATTCGGAGAACGCCCAGCTCGATGCAGCGAGCTGGGACGGGCGGAGTGCTCGCATAGCAAGCTGGGTGGTGGGAGTCGAATCACGAATCACGATTCACGACTCACGATCATCGAGCAATCTCATCAACGCCGAGATTCGCAAGCTCATCGGCTCTCTCGTTGCCGACGTTTCCTTCGTGGCCGCGCACCCAGATCCATTCGATCTCGTGCCCGCCCGCCAGCTCATCGAGCTGGCGCCACAAGTCCACGTTCTTGACCGGTTTCCTGTCGGCGGTGCGCCAGCCGCGCTTTTTCCAGTCGCGGATCCACTTGCTGATGCCGAGCTGCACGTACTGCGAGTCGGTATGCAGCCGCGCCCGGGTGCTGCGCTTGAGGGCTTCCAGCGCGCGGATCACGGCGATCAACTCCATCCGGTTGTTGGTGGTGTACGCCTCTCCGCCGTGGAGCTCGCGGGTCCTTCCATCGTGCTTGAGCAGCACGCCCCAGCCGCCGACGCCGGGATTGCCCTTGCAGGCGCCGTCGGTGTAGATCTCCACGATGTTTGTCATCGTGGAGATCCGTGATTCGTGATTCGTGATTCGTGATTCGACTCCCACCACCCCCGCCGCTCCGCGTCGACCCCTCCTCGGACAGGAGGGGAAACAAAAGTGACTCCCCTCCTTCGATAAGGAGGGGTGGCGTGAAACGCCGGGGTGGTTTGCACTTGTCTCCTCGCGTCACGCCCCACCTTGTCACGACTCATCATGTCACGTCGTTCCGGGCAACAACTGCATCCTCGGGCTGTCGCACCTTCTTGGGCGCCGGCGCGAGGCTTTTGTTCGGCGCCAGGCGCTCGCTCCATCGGGGCGTGATGAGCCGCATGCCGCGGACCCGCTTCACCGCCTGCAGGAAAAAGACGCTGCCCGCGACCGGCCACCAGCGGTCGCCGGCGGCGTCCATGAACGCGAAGCGCCCCAGCCATTTTTCGGTCGAGCACGGCGGCACGTAGCAACCCATCTGGCCGGCGGTGATCTCCAGGCCCAGCAGCGCGCACCAGTCCTTCAACCGCGGCAGGTTAATGAAGCGCCCGTTCCACGGATAGCACCTCTTGCTGCCGAACGCGCGCCGGAAGCCCCACAGGCTCCAGGGATTGAAGCAGGCGATCGCGACCTGCGCCTCGGGCAGCAGCACCCGCGCCACTTCGCGCAGGATCTGGTGGGGATTCTCGCTGAACTCGAGCACGTGCGGCAGCACCACCAGGTCGGCGCTGTTGCTCGCGATGGGAAGGTCGCGGAAGTCCGCCCGCAATTCGGCCGCGCCGTTGAGATCCACCCGGCAGCGCAGCGGGATGCGGCTTGCGCGCAGCAGGTCTATGCCGGTCAGGCCGAGCTGGAACGCGTTGTAGCCGAAGACGTCGGCCACCGCCTTGTCGAAATACGCCTGTTCGCGCTCGAGCAGGTAGCACCCGAGCGGCGTGGCCAACCAATCGGACGCATCGCGCCAATGAGAGTCAGCGGGCATGGATGCAGTTTATAATCAGGACACGGTCTTGAAAAGCGTGACATGATGAACCGTGACGTGGTGAATCGTGACAGGGTGGGGCGTGACATGGTGAAGCGTGATTTTCCCTCACCCCGCGCCCGCGGAGGGCGGAGCAGGATTTCCGCGCCTTGGCGTGGATGCGACCCCGGAGCGGGATGCAGCGCCGCAATTGATCGCGTGCTTACGTGCGCCTTCACGGTCGCATCCCCATAAATGGGGCCCCTGCTCAACGTTTCGGCGCACCTCTCCCACCGGGAGAGGGGGTGATTTCTGGACGAAGGTTATCATGAAATTCCCGCTCCCCCGCTTGAGGGGAGAGCGCCAAAAAATTCCCACTCCCCCGGTTGGGGGGAGAGCGCCAAAAAATTCCCT
>JBGQGU010000249.1:0-5274 GCA_041497655.1 Gammaproteobacteria bacterium | reverse complement strand
CGCGCCGCGACCTACGACGCCGGGACCGCGGCGCTGATCAACGGCACCGCCGCGCACGGCGAGGACTTCGACGACACCTTCGAGGGCGGGCCCGTCCATTCGAGCGCGGCAGTCATTCCGGCGGTGCTCGCCGCGTGCGAGCGCTTCGGGCGCGACGGCCGCGCGGCGCTCGCTGGCATCGTCGCCGGGGTCGAAGCGACCTGCCGGCTGTCGATGATCGTTCCCAAGGCGATCCACAAGGCGGGGTTCCATCCGACGAGCGTGCTAGGGACGATGGGCGCCGCGCTCGCCGCCGCGAAAGCGATGGGGCTCGACCGCCGGCAGACGGTGGACGCGCTCGGCATCGCCGGCAGCATGGCGGGCGGCATCATCGAGTACCTCGCCGAGGGCGCGTGGACCAAGCGCATGCACCCGGGCTGGGCGGCCCAGGCGGGCATTACCGCGGCGCGCCTGGGGCAGACCGGCTTTCTCGGGCCGCGCACGGTGCTCGAGGGCACTCACGGCCTGTTCCACGGGTTCGCGCGCTCGGTCGAGGGTGATTACGGCGTGCTGACCAACGGCTTCGGCGAGAAGTGGTTCATGGACGCCATTACCTTCAAGCCGTACGCGACCGGGACCATGAACCAGCCGTACGTGGATTGCGCGCTGCGGCTGCGCGCGCGCGGCGCGCGCGCCGAGGACGTGAAAGAGATCCTGTGCGAGACCGCGGAGGGCTACGTTCATCGCCTGTGGGAGCCGCTGGCATCCAAGCACCGCCCGGCGAACGCCTACGCCGCCAAGTTCAGCACGCCCTTCAACATTGCGGTTGCATTTGTGACTGGAGGGGCAGGAATCGCGGCCTTCACTGAGGAAACGGCGAAGGACGAACGTATTCTCGCGCTAGCGTCAAAGGTGCGCTACGTCGTGGACCCGAAGAACCCGTACCCCAAAGCCTACACCGGCCACGTCCTCATAACACTCAAGGACGGCAAGGTGCTCGAAGAACGCCAGCCGCATATCCGCGGCGGGGTGCACGAGCCGTTGACCCGGGCGGAGATTGAAGCGAAATTCCGCGGCAACTGCGAGCACGGCGGGTGGCCGAAGGAGAGGGCGGAGCGGTTCCTCGCGGCTGTGCCGAGGTTCTTCGACGGTCCGTTGGACCTAAAGCCGCTGCGTGGATAGCCTTAGCCGTCAGGCCGGTCCTGAGCTTGTCGAAGAGACGCCAAGGAAAGACTACCAACAAAGCTGAACCACGATGGACACAAAGGAAAGCTAAATCGCACTATTTATCGCGACTTATTCTACTAAGGAGGCAGACAAATGGCTAAGTTTACTCGTCGATCCATGTTGGTTGCGTTGAGTGCGGGAGCAGTCGTCCTTGGCAACACCTTTCGCGCGCTGGCGCAGCAGCAAGATACTCCCGGCGTACAGCGTGGGGAGGTTAAGAAGTTCAACTCGATGATCCCAGGCGTGGCGAACATCACGGTACAAAATCAGACGTACCAACCTGGCGCGAAGACGAGCCGGGCGATGCCGCACTCGATGGTGTGTGAATGTACGGCGGGCGTGCTCGAGGTGTCGCAGGACAGCATGACCACGACGATGAAAACCGGCGACATGTGGACCTGCCACAAGGGAATGGTGGAGACGGTCGTAAACAAGGGGACGATTCCTGCCGTCATGCGGGTAATTCAGTTGGTGCCCGCCTGATTTTGAAGGCGCTGCGCGGTTGAAAAGCTGAACCGCCAAGACGCCAAGGACGCCAGGGAAACAAGAGTAAAATGCGAATCACGGCGGACACAGGCGAGAGCGATGATCGACAATGAAGTCAAGAAAGCCATCCGCTCCCGCCTGAGATGAAAAGCAGCCGCCGCGTGTTGTTGAAGCTGGCTTGCGGCGCGCTGGCGGCTTGGCGGCTAATATAGAGCATGCCCTTCGTCCAGCCGCCGCCCGAGCTTGGCAATCAATACACCGCCGACCGCGCGTTGCGCTCCTATCTAGCGCGCGTGCTCCACACCGACATGCTCGCGGAGATCGAGCCCGGCCTCATTGCCATGGGCGAGCTGGCGGGAGGGGAGCTGTACCGCCTTCAGCTCGCCGACCGCAAGAACGAGCCCGTCCTCACCCAGTGGGACGCGTGGGGCAATCGCGTGGACCGCATCGACGTGTCGCCGCTGTGGCGCGAGGCGGAGCGCATCGCGGCCGAGCAGGGGCTCGTGGCCACTGCCTACGAGCGGCAGCACGGCCTGCATTCGCGCGTGCACCAATTCGCGCTGGTCTACCTGTTTACGCCGTCAACCGATCTCTACAGCTGCCCGCTCGCCATGACGGACGGGGCGGCGAGGGCGCTCATTGCCGCGGGCAACCAGGCGCTGATCGAGCGCGCGGTGCCGCATCTCACGAGCCGCGACCCGCGCGAGTTCTGGACCAGCGGCCAGTGGATGACGGAGGCGAGCGGCGGCTCCGACGTCGGGCTTACCGAAACCATCGCGCGGCAGGAAAACGGGCGCTGGCGGCTTTACGGCCGCAAGTGGTTCACCTCCGCCAGCACTTCGCAGATGGCGCTGACCCTCGCCCGGCCCAATGACAATCCGCCGGGAGGAAAGGGACTGGCGCTGTTCTACCTCGAGACGCGCGACGCGCAGGGGAGGCCGAATCGCATTCTGGTCAACCGCCTGAAGGACAAGCTCGGCACGCGCAAGGTGCCGACGGCAGAGCTCATCCTCGACGGCACGCCGGCGGAGCTCGTGGCGGGTACCGGGGACGGGGTTAAGAACATCGCGCCCATGTTGAACGTCACCCGCACCTGGAACTCCGTCGCCGCGTGTGCGTTCGCGCGGCGCGGCCTTGCGCTCGCGCGCGATTACGCCGGGAAGCGCGTGGCCTTCGGCGCACCCCTCGCAGAGAAGCCATTGCACGTCGATACGCTGGCAGGGCTCGAGGCGGAGTTCCTGGGCGCCCTGCATCTTACTTTCTTCGTCGTCGAGCTGATGGGGCGGGAGGAAGCGGGCAAGGCGAGTGCGGAGCAGAAGAACCTGCTGCGATTGCTGACGCCGGTCGCCAAGCTGCTGACCGGCCGGCAGGTCGTGCATATTCTGTCGGAGGTAATCGAATCGTTCGGGGGCGCGGGCTATGTCGAGGACACTGGCCTGCCGCTGATCCTGCGCGACGCTCAGGTGCTGCCGATCTGGGAAGGAACGACCAACGTGCTATCGCTCGAAGCTCTGCGGGCTCTGGAGGCGGTCGGCGGCCTTGCGGTGCTCAAGCGCGAGATCGGCATCCTCCTGCGCGAAGTGCGCGAGCCGGATCTGGTGAAAATCTCAGCGCAGGTCGAGCGGGCGGTGGAACAGGCCGAAGCCTGGCTCGCCAAGGCGAAAGGCGACGCAATCGAGGCCGGGGCGCGGCGCTTCGCCATGACGCTCGGCCGCGCCGTCGAGCTGGCGCTGCTCGCGCAACACGGTCAGTGGTCGCTCGAGGAAGAGAAGGACCCGCGCGCGCGCGCGGCGGCGCGGCGCTTTGCGGCGCACGGGGTGAGCTTGCTTGCGGAGATGGACGCCGCAGACTCGCGGCGCCTCGCCCGCGACGACTAAGAAAGACAATGGAACCACAGATAAACACAGATGAACACAGATAAGATCAAAAACTGAACCGCCAAGACGCCAAGATTACAGTGTTAAATTTTGAATGTTAAATTTTGAGTGGAACGTAGACTTGGGTGTTAACTCAACATTTAACACTCAACATTCAACATTGCTATTTTTGCCGCCGATGAACGCCGATGCACGCCGAGAGGAATTAGGGTCGAATTTCATGTCCAATCGTTCTCGAAACATCTCTGAAGTCCCCGAAATTCGACCCTAATTCCTTACCCGTCGCCTATCGGGCGCCTTATTGCCCGGAGCGGATGTTTATTGATCTAAGTTACACTAGCGCGCAATTTAGTCTCCGATACGCCTTGACGGGGACCCGCGAACAGCGCCCACTGAAAGTGCGTCGGTGACTTGGCGCGAGATAGATTCTCAAACTAGCGACTGATGATCCGGTTGCTACAAGAATGTTTTGCTGTTGTGCGCGCCTCGTGTTGCGGGTGTACCCGAGACGAACCGGCGGCGACCACCCTCGACACGATGTTTGAGGATTATCCCGAGCCGGGGAACCGAAGCCAATCCCAAGGAGGGAATCATGAAACTTGTCGCATGGGCAGGCGCATCACTGATGATGGTACTGGCGCAGATGGCTGGCGCGCAGGCCTATCCCAATAAACCGATCCGCTGGGTTCTCCCGCTTGCACCTGGCGGCGGAGCTGAAATTGTCGGCACCACTGTCGCAAAAAAACTGACAGAGGCATTGAAGCAGCCGGTTGTCGTCGAGTTTCGGCCGGGCGGTACCGGCGCCGTCGGCAGCGAGCTTATCGCGAAGGCAGCGCCTGATGGTTACAGCCTCCTGCAGGGCCAGCTGGCGTGGATAAGCATCTATCCAGCGTTGCATGTGAAGCCCGCGTACGATCCCCTCCGTGATTTCGCCCCCATCAGCAGGCTCGTCTTCGTCACTCAGATCCTTCTGGTGCATCCATCGCTGCCGGTTAATTCGCTGAAAGAGCTGGTCGCGCTGGCGAAGCGCAAGCCAGGGGACATTCAATACGGCGCGGCCGGCTATGGTTCCGGGCCCCATCTTGCGATGGAATGGATCAAAGGGGCGACGGGGATCAACATGGTATACGTCCCGATCGAAAGCACGGCGGCGACTTTTTCGGCTCTCGTCACCGGGAATACTCCGGTCTATTTCGCCGCCGCCCCCGGCGCGCTGCCGCGCGTGAAGTCCGGTAAGCTCAGAGGCATTGCAGTGGGCAGCGCCCAGCGATCGCTGGACCTGCCCGACCTTCCCACCGTCGCGGAATCCGGCATTCCGGGTTTCGAGTACGTGATCTGGTACGGCCTGCTCGCTCCCGCGAAGACGCCGAAGGACATCATCGACAAGCTCAATACCGAGGTGGTGAGAATCCTGAAGGACCCGCAAACAGTCCGGGAACTCGCGGCTCAGGGCGCGGAAGTCTCCCCGACCACTCCCGAGGCTTTTGCCAAGTACCTGCGCGAAGACCAGGAGCGCTGGAAGAAGGTGGTCAAGACCGCCGGCATCAAGGTCAACTGAGAAGAAAAGGTTCCTGACACCTTTCCCACTTTCCCTTATCGGCGTGTATCGGCGTCCATCGGCGGCTCATAAGCCGTGAGTCGTGATTCGTCTCCCACCACCCCGGCGCTACGCGCCACCCCTCCTCCGGCAGGAGGGGATGTCGTG
>JBGQGU010000248.1:0-5284 GCA_041497655.1 Gammaproteobacteria bacterium | reverse complement strand
CGTTGCGCTCTAACAACTAGTAATCGTTGGCCTAAAAGCCGATTTTCAACTCGGAATTGTGCGCCGCCGCCTTGTCATCCCTCAATAATGCCGTGAATCGTGATTCGTGAGTCGTGAGTCGACTTTAGGTTATCTTCTGTGCTCTCTGTGTTCTCTGTGGCTGATTGTATTTTGACTTCAGGCGCCGAGGAGACGGCGCGATAACAGCGACTGCGTGACAGAGTCAGGTCTTGCCTTATGCCCAGCGCCTCAAAGCGAATCCTCTTGTAAACCACCCGAGGCAAAAGGCAAGACCTGACCCTCTTGCCCTTGCAGGCTAGTCGGCACGCACGCCGGACTCCTTCACCACTTTGGCCCAGGTCTTAACGTCGGAGGCGATCTGCGCCGCCAGTTCCTTGGGGGAGCTGCCTGCGAACTCGGCGCCCATCTCGCTGAGCCGCGCCAGCACATCGGGTCTTCTGAAGATCTTCACCATTTCGGCATTGAGCTTGTCCACGATGGCCTGTGGCGTCCGGGCCGGCGCGAGCATGCCATACCACTCCCTCATTTCCAGCCCCGCCGGCAACGGCACCCCGGCTTCTGCTATCGTCGGCACGTCGGGCAGCGCGGTCGAGCGCTTCAGGCTGGTCACGACGAGCGGCCTGATGCGCTTGGCCTGAATGAGCGGCATCGCCGAGGGCACTGACGCGAACGCGAATGTCACCTCGTTGGCGGCGACCGCCACAAGCATCGGGCCGCCGCCCTTGAAGGGCACATGGACCATGTCGGTAGCAGTGAGGCGCTTAAACACCTCCCCCGCAAGATGGTGCAGCGAGCCGTTGCCTGACGAGCCATTGGTTATCTGGCCCGGCTTCTCCTTTGCCAGACGGATCAGGTCCTGCAGCGTTTGCACGGGAGAGGCGTGGTGTATGACGAGCGCGTTGGTTACCCAGGCAAGCAATGAAATCGCCGCGAAATCCTTGACCGCGTCATAAGGCAGTTTTTCGTAGGTGCTCACGCTGATGGTGAACGGCCCGCTGGGCACCATCATCAGGGTATAGCCGTCCGGTGTCGCCTTGGATACGATGTGGGCGCCGACGGTGCCAGCGGCGCCGCCGCGGTTATCAATCACGACCTGTTGACCCCACGACGGCGCAAGATGCGCGGCCAATATCCGCGCGAGGATGTCGGTGGCACCGCCAGGCGGAAAGCCAACCACGATGCGGATCGGCCGCTGCGGGTAATCCGCCGCCGTACCCTGCGCGAGCGTGTTGGTCGCAGCGACGCCAGCGCCGGCAAGCACCAGCGCGGCGATCGTCGATTCCTTCATCGTCCTTCTCCTTGGTTCGTTTCAGTTTGACCCCGAGAAATGAGGGTCAGTGTACGTCAGCAGGAAGCAAAAGGGCCTCAAGTTATCCGTGCTCTCATAATTCGAGCCCCTTTCCTGTGCCATCTCTCCGGCTCAATTGTTGTTTTTGTTTTTCGGCGTGCTTAGCGGTTCATTTACAATTCTGGTTTTTCCTTTGTGTCCTTCGTATCCTTTGTGGTTCAAGATTTGGGAAGGTGTTCGCGGATCACCCGCTCGATCGCCCGCAGCTCCGCGTCCACGGTCACCGGCTTCGCGCTCTGCGCGATGGCAACATCGGGATCCTTCAGACCGTGCCCGGTCAGCGTGCAGACGATGGTGCTGCCCTCGCCGATCTTCCCAAGCTCGAGGTCCTTCAGCACGCCGGCGAGCGCAATGGCGGAAGCCGGCTCGCAGAACAGGCCCTCCGTTTGCGCGAGCACCTTCTGCACGTGCAGGATCTCCTCATCGGTGCACTCCGCGAACCAGCCGCCGGATTCATGTCCCGCTGCCAGCGCCTGCTGCCACGACACAGGGTTGCCGATGCGGATCGCGGTCGCCACGGTTTCGGGATTCTCCACCGGCCGGCCGCGCACGATAGGTGCCGCACCTGAGGCTTGGTACCCCAGCATTATCGGCCGGCGCTCCACCAACTTCTGCTTGCGATATTGGCGCATCCCATCCGGCAGCTTCAGGGCAAGCGTGTCGGCGCCGGCCGATTCGGAGTAGCCGACCCAGTGCGCGGTGATATTGCCGGCGTTGCCAACCGGCAGCGCGTGATAGTCGGGCACGTCGCCCAGCGCCTCGATCACCTCAAAGGCGATGGTCTTCTGGCCCTGAATGCGATAGGGGTTGATGGAATTGACGATTTTGACCGGCAGCGCCCCGGCGATTTCCTGTACCAGCCGCATGCCGTCGTCGAAGTTGCCGCGGATCTGGATCACGACCGAGCCGTGCATCATCGCCTGCGACAGCTTGCCGAGCGCGATCTTGCCTTCCGGGATCAGCACGAAGCAGGCGATGCCGGCGCGCGCGGCGTAGGCGGCGGCGGACGCCGAGGTGTTGCCGGTGGAAGCGCAGATGATCGCGCGCGCGCCCTCCTCCATCGCCTGCGTGACCGCCATCGTCATGCCGCGGTCCTTGAACGAGCCGGTGGGATTCGCGCCCTCGAACTTGGCGTAAATGCTGACTTTCTTACGCACCAGCGCCGGCAGGTTCTTCAGTTCGATGAGCGGCGTTGCGCCCTCGTTCAACGAGACGGCGCGCGTGCCCGCCGCCACCGGCAGGCGGTCGCGGTACTTATCGATCAGTCCGGTGTAATGAGGCATCAAAACCTCAAATCCCAAATCTCAAATTCCAAACAAATGCCAAATCCCAAAATTCAAATCTCAAACTCCAAATGTCAAACCAGTTTGCTATTTGGAATTTGTTGTTTGGAACTTGTTTGGGATTTGCTATTTGGTGTTTGTAATTTGCCTCGGGGAACTCTCAGTTGAGTTCCTCGAGGCGGATGCGGGTGACCTTGCCCACGACCACCGGCAACTTCTCGATCTTAGCGATCGCGCCGTCTACGTTCTTCTCGAGCGTGAGGTGTGTCAGCATGATGATGTCCACCTCCACCTCGCCGGCGCGCGGCTCCTTCTGGACCATGGCCTCGATCGAGATTTTGAGATCCGCCAGGATCCGCGTGATGTCGGCCAGCACACCCGGGCGGTCCTGCACCTTCATCCGCAGGTAGCAGCGGGTCTCCACCTCGCCCATCGGCAGGATCGGGGTATCGGCCAACTGGCCCGGCTGGAACGCGAGGTGCGGCACACGGTGTTCCGGGTCCGCGGTCAGCATGCGCGCCACGTCCACCAGGTCGGCGACCACGGCGGAGGCCGTCGGCTCCGCCCCCGCCCCTGCGCCGTAGTACATCGTCTGGCCGACCGCGTCTCCCTTCACCAGGATCGCGTTCATCACCCCTTCCACGTTGGCGATCAGCCGCCGCTCCGGAACCAGCGCCGGGTGGACCCGGAGCTCGATCCCCTTCGGCTTGCGCCGGGTGATGGCGAGGAGCTTGATGCGGTAGCCGAGCTCCCCCGCGTAACGGATGTCCTCCTGCGTGAGCTTCGAGATGCCCTCGGTATACACGGACTTGAACTGCATCGGGATGCCGAAGCCGATCGCCGCCATGATGGTGAGCTTGTGCGCGGCGTCCACGCCCTCGATGTCGAAGGTCGGATCGGCCTCGGCGTAACCGCGCCGCTGCGCTTCCTTGAGCGCGTCCTGGAAGCTCGCGCCCTTGTCGCGCATCTCGGACAGGATGAAGTTGCTGGTGCCGTTGACGATGCCGGCGATCCACTCGATGCGATTGGCGCTGAGTCCTTCGCGCAGCGCCTTGATGATCGGGATGCCGCCGCCCACCGCCGCCTCGAACGCCACCATCACGTCCTTCTTCTGCGCCGCGGCGAAGATCTCGTTGCCATGCCGCGCGATCAGCGCCTTGTTGGCGGTGACGATGTGCTTGCCGTTGGCGATCGCCCGGAGGATCAGGTCTTTTGCGATCGTGGTGCCGCCGATCAGCTCCACCACGATGTCGATGTCGGGATGGTTGACCACCTCGAGGGCGTCGGCAGTCACGGTCGCCCGTCCGGCGACGAGACGGCGCGCCTTGTCCACCTCCATGTCGGCGACCATTTTCATGGTGATGGCGCAGCCGGCACGGCGCGAGATCTCCTCGCGGTTGCGGTCGAGCACCGCAAAGGTGCCGCCGCCCACGGTGCCGATGCCGAGCAGCCCTACATTGATTGGCTTCATTTCATTCAACCTTGTCAGGGATGAGGGATGAGGGATGACCCGGCCGGTGCATAGCGCCGAGAAGCAATCCTTTTCTCTTTTCCCTTTTCCCTTTTCCCTTTTCCCTTGCTTTCAAAGGAGTCCGTCCTTCTTGAACATGTCCTTGATTCCGCGCACTGCCTGCCGGATGCGCGCCTCGTTTTCTATGAGAGCAAAGCGCACGTGGCCGTCGCCGAGGTGACCGAAGCCGATGCCGGGCGCAACCGCGATCTTCGCTTCCGCCAGCAGCTTCTTGGAAAACCCGAGCGACCCCAGTTTGCGGTACCGCTCCGGGATCGGCGCCCAGACGTACAGGGTCGCCCTCGGCACTGCCACGTCCCAGCCGATCGCCTTCAGGCTCTGGCACAGCACGTCGCGCCGGCCCTGGTAGGTCCTGCGCACGGTCTCCACGCAGTCCTGCGGGCCCTCCAGCGCTATGATGGAGGCGACCTGGATCGGGGTGAAGGTGCCATAGTCGTGATAGCTCTTCATGCGCGCGAGCGTGGTGACGAGCTCCCGGTTGCCGACCATGTAGCCCACGCGCCAGCCCGCCATGTTGTAGCTCTTCGACATGGTGAAGAACTCGACCGCGATGTCGCGCGCGCCAGGCACCTGCAGGATGGAAGGCGCCTGGTAGCCGTCGAACACGATGTCGGCATACGCGAAATCGTGCACGATGTAGACGTGGTGCTCCCGCGCCAGCCCGACCAGCCGCTCGAAGAACGCGAGATCCACGCACTGGGTCGTCGGGTTGCTGGGAAAATTGACGATCAGCATCTTGGGCTTGGGGTACGTGTCCTTGAACGCGCGCTCCACGGCCTCGAAAAAATCGGCTTCCGGCGCCATCGGCACGTGCCGGATATCGGCGCCGGATATGACCGGCCCGTAGATATGGATCGGATAGCTCGGATTGGGCACCAGCACCGTGTCGCCGGTGTCGAGGGTGGCGAGCGCGAGGTGCGCGATGCCCTCCTTCGAGCCGATGGTGACGATGGCCTCGGAATCGGGATCCAGCTCGACGCCGTAACGCCCCTTATACCAGTTGCAGATCGCGCGCCGCAGCCGCACGATGCCCTTCGACACCGAGTAACGATGGGTATCGGGACGCTGCACGGTCTCGATCAGCTTGTCCACGATATGCCG
>JBGQGU010000247.1:0-5285 GCA_041497655.1 Gammaproteobacteria bacterium | reverse complement strand
TCAGACAAGGCCGTGACGGCAGTCATCGGCACGAACGAGTCGCCGCCGCAGGTGCCGCGGCGGCAGCGGCTGTCGAGCCAGGATCGTTTCATCGACTGGTTCCAATCGGTCGCGCCCTACATTCACGCCTTCCGCGGCAAGACCTTCGTCATCGCGTTCGGCGGCGATGTGGTGGCTGACGGCCGGTTCTTCGACCTCACCCACGACTTGAACCTGCTCGCCGCCCTCGGCGTGCGGCTGGTGCTGGTGCACGGCGCGCGCCCCCAGATCGAGGCGAAACTGAAGGAGCGCCGGCGCCGCACCCGCTTTCACCAGGGCCTGCGCGTGACCGACGACGTGGCGCTCGGCTGCGCCAAGGAGGCGAGCGGGCGGCTGCGCGTGGAAATCGAGGCGGCCCTGTCGATGGGGCTGCCCAACTCGCCGATGGCGGGCGCCGACATCCGGGTGGCGAGCGGCAACTTCATTACCGCCAAGCCGATCGGGGTGGTGGACGGCGTGGATTTCATGCACACGGGCGAAGTGCGAAGGATAGACGGCGCCGCGATCCGCAAGCGGCTCGAGGACAACGAGCTGGTGCTGCTCTCGCCCCTGGGCTATTCGCCCAGCGGCGAAGTATTCAACCTGGCGCTGGAGGACGTCGCCGCCGCCACCGCGGTCGCGCTCAAGGCGGAAAAGCTGATCTTCCTGATGGACACGATCGGGGTCACGGGCCGCCGCGGCGAGCTGCTGCGGGACCTCACCGTGCGCCAGGCACAGGCGCTGCTCGCAAAGGCGGAAACGGCCGATACCGACGCGCGCCTCTATCTCCCGCGCGCGGTGCGGGCCTGCGATAACGGCGTGAAACGCGCGCACCTCATCTCGGGGCACGTCGACGATGGCCTGCTGCTCGAGCTCTTCACCCACAAGGGCGTCGGCACCATGCTGACGCCGGACCCGATCGAGACGCTGCGGCCAGCCGGCATCGAGGACATCGGCGGCATCCTGAGATTGATCGAGCCGCTCGAGGCCGAGGGCATCCTCGTCAAGCGCGGGCGCGACCGGCTGGAGCGGGAAATCGGGCGTTTCGTGGTGCTCGAGCACGACAAGCTGGCAGTCGGCTGCGCCGCGCTCTACCCGTTCCCCGGCGAGCGCGCGGGCGAGCTCGCCTGTCTCGTCGTGCATCCGGAGTTCCGCAACGCGGGCGCCGGCGAGCGGCTCTTGACCGAGATCGAGGCGCGCGCGCGCCGCGCGAAGTTGAAGCGCCTGTTCGTGCTCACCACGCGCGCCGAGCACTGGTTCGTGGAGCGCGGCTTCGACGAAGTGGGCGTGCGCGAGCTGCCACGCCAGAAGCGCTCGCTCTACAACTACCAGCGGCGCTCGGTTGTGCTGGTCAAGCGGATCTAGGAAACATGACCATCCTGCCTGTTACGCTGTCGCTGCGCGCGCGCCTCCTGCTGGCGGGCGTGCTGGTGAACGTCGTGATGCTGGCATTGCTGATCGTCGATGGCATCAGCGTCATGGACCAGAAGCTCGACGAGCGCGCGCGCGTCCACCTCGAGGAGCAGAAACTGCTGCTCAACGCGGCGCTCTCGGTTCCCCTCGCCGGGCGCCAGTATCGGACCCTGGTCCAGATACTTGAACGGGTGCGCACCGACAGCGGCATCACCTACCTGGTGCTGTTCGACCACAACGAGAAGCTGGTGGCAAGCGTTGGCTGGGAGAGCGACAGCCCTCTGCCGCCGGTTGCGACCTTACCGAAGGCGTCGTTGTCCGGGCCGGGCGAGCGCTTTCACACCGCCATGGATATCGAGTCGGCGGGGATCATCATCGGGCGCCTGCATTTCGGCCTCTCCACGGCGTTCATGCGCACCGCGCGCGCCGAGCTGATCCGGGAGAACCTCGCCATCGGCGGCTTCGCGCTGATCCTCTCGATCCTGTTGATGGTCGCGCTCTCGTTCTGGCTCACCCGCAACCTCGCGCAGCTCACCAAGGCGAGCGAGAACCTGGCGGCGGGCGATCTCAACGTGCGGCTGCCGGTGGAGGGCGGCGACGAGGTGGGCAAACTTACCCACGCCTTCAACGCGATGGCGTCCACCCTCCAGGGCCGTATCAAGGCGCTCGCCGAGAACGAGGCCAAATTCAGCGCAATCGCCGACTACAGCTATGACTGCGAGCTGTGGATCAGCCCCGAGGGGAAGTTGATCTGGATCAACCCGCGCGTGCTCGACATGTTCGGCTACACGCCGGAAGAGTGCCTGGCCACCGAGAACTTCCCCGCGCCGTTCATCGACGAGCAGGACGCCTCGCGCACGGTCAGGCAGATCCGGCGCGCGCTGCGCGGCAACACCGGGCAGGACTACGAATTCCGCGGCAAGCGCAAGGACGGCTCCGAATTCTGGGCCGCCGCCGACTGGCGCCCCATCTACGACAACCACGGCGGCTACCTCGGCATCCGCATCAGCATCCGCGACATCACCCAGCGCAAGGAAGCCGAGCAGCGCCTGGAGGCGACGGTGGTTGAGCTGCGCGACTCGCATGTCGTGCAGCAGGAGTACCTCACGCGCGCGCAGGATGAACACGCGCGGCTCTCCGCGCTGCTGGGCGTGATGGACACCGGCATACTGTTCGTGTCCCCCGACAACAAAGTGGTCTACACCAACCCCGCCTTCACCCGCATCTGGATGATCGCGCCGGGCACCCGCCTGATCGGCAGGAGTTCGCAGGAAGTGCTCTCCACCTCGGCGTGCGCGCTGGCGCGCCCCGAGGAGCAGGGCAAGCGCATCCTGCTCCTGCCGCGCGAGGGCGAGATCCTGGGAACGCTGGAGATCCCGATGGCGGACGGCCGGCTCATCACCCAGCAGCTGCATTCCGTGGAGGACGTCTACGGCCGGCCGGTGGGCCACCTGTGGCTGTTCCAGGACGTCACCCGCGAGCGCCAGACCGCGGACCAACTGATCTACCTTGCCGAGCGCGACGCGCTGACCGGCCTCTTCAACCGTCACCGCTTCAACGAGGAGCTTGCACGCATGATCGCGGACGCCGAGCGCCACAACTCGCGGGTGGCGCTGTTGTTCTTCGACCTCGACGACTTCAAGTACATCAACGACACCTTCGGCCACCGCGCCGGCGACGCGATGCTGATCCGCGTGGCCGGGGAGGTGGCGGGGCAGGTGCGGCGCAACGAGATGTTCTCGCGGCTGGGAGGCGACGAATTCGCGATCCTGGTGCCGGAGATCTCGGAGGAGATGCTGCGCGTGCTCGCCGAACGCCTCACGCGCTCGATCGCGCTGGTGCGCTTCCAGTTCGAGGGCCAGAGCCTGCGGCTCACCAGCTCGCTCGGCATCGCCGTCTATCCGGAGCACGCCGATAACGCGGAAGACCTGATCGCGCGGGCGGACACGGCGATGTACCAGGCGAAGGACGCTGGCAAGAACGCCTGGCGCATCTACCGCAGCGACCTCGATACCACGGCCCAGATGGTGAAGCGCATGTCCTGGAACGATCGCATCGTGCATGCGCTCGAGAACAACCTGATGGAGCTGGAGTTCCAGGGGGTGTATACCGCGGCCAGCCGCGCGCTTTCGCATTTCGAGGTGCTGGTACGCATGCGCGACAAGGACGACTCGACGGCGCTGCTCATGCCCGGCCAGTTCATCCCGGTGGCGGAAAAATCGGGCAAGATCCTCGATATCGACCGCTGGGTGCTGCGCGAGTCGATCCAGTTGCTCGCGGAGGTGGACGCCATTCCGGCGCTCGCGGTCAACATCTCCGGCCGCTCGTTCGACGAGCCGCTGCTGCCGCAGTTCATCGCCGGCGAGCTCAAGCGCTGTGGCGTTGCGCCGCGGCGGCTCATCGTGGAACTCACCGAGACCTCCGCGGTATCGGACCTTCACGACGCCCAGCGTTTCATCGAGGCGTTGCACCAGGCCGGCTGCGGCGTCTCCCTCGACGACTTCGGCACGGGCTTCTCTTCATTCGCCTACCTGAAGCACCTGCAGGTGGACTCGGTGAAGATCGACGGCCTGTTTATCCGCAACCTCCCCAAGGAGCACGACAACCAGCTGTTCGTGAGGGCGATGGTGACGGTCGCGCGGGGGCTGCACCGCACCACCATCGCCGAATGCGTGGAGGACGAGGAGACGATCGTCATGCTCCGCGGCTTCGGCGTGGATTGCGTGCAGGGCTACTACCTGGAGAAGCCGCGCGCCGACCACCCCCTGATCGCCTCCGCCACGAGGCGGCGAGATACCAATATGGAGCTGCGGTTTACTTGAGTTAGGAGTTTGTCGAACGAAAACGGACAAACTCCTGGGTCGTAACATTCAATGAAAACCGTCTCAACCTCGCCGACAAGAAGGCGCGCGACTACCTCACGCAGCAGATGGAAAAGCATTTTTTCGGTGGCGGTGCGGATGTCGCCGCCGGTTACGTGCCTCCTCCCAGGAAGTAATCACTACGCGCTACACGACTGACGACGCCGCGGATTGACCCTGCGCCGCGAGGGGCGCGGGCTTTCCGCGCCGGCGCGACGCGATGAACAAGCCACGCGACATCCCGGAGCTGTATTTCAACCGCGAGCTCGGCCAGCTCGCGTTCAACCGGCGCGTGCTGGCGCAGGCGGAAAACCCTGCAACGCCGCTGCTCGAGCGGCTGCGATACCTGTGCATCGTCTCGGCCAACCTCGATGAGTTCTTCGAGATCCGCGTCTCCGGCCTGCAGGCGGAGATCGAGGCCGGCACGCCGGTGACCGGTCCCGACCAGATGGACGCCCAACAGGTGTTCAAGCAGGTGGCGCAGGAGGCGCACGAGCTGGTCGCCGCGCAGTACCAGCTGCTCAACCGGGAGATCCTTCCGGGGCTCGCGGCGGAGGGCATCCGCTTCCTGCGCCGGGCCGACTTCAGCCCCGCGCAGGCGAAGTGGGTCGAGGAGTATTTCTTCCGCGAAGTGATGCCGGTGCTGACGCCGATCGGGCTCGACCCCGCGCATCCCTTCCCGCGCGTGCTCAACAAGAGCCTCAACTTCGCGGTCGAACTCGAGGGCAAGGACGCCTTCGGCCGCAACTCCGGCATCGCCATCGTGCAGGCGCCGCGCGTGCTGCCGCGGGTCATCCGGCTGCCGCGGGAGATCTCCGGGGCGGAGTACGACTTCGTATTCCTGTCCTCCATTCTCCACGAGCACGTGGCGGAGCTGTTCGCCGGAATGAAGGTGGTGGACTGCTATCAGTTCCGGGTGACCCGCAACAGCGAGCTGTTCGTGGACGAGGAGGAAGTGAAGGACCTGCGCACGGCGCTGCGCGGGGAGCTGCC
>JBGQGU010000246.1:0-5312 GCA_041497655.1 Gammaproteobacteria bacterium | reverse complement strand
CCAGAGGTCGATCACCGTGTGCAGCTCATCGATCGCCTCGGCCTCGGTCTTGCCCCACGCCGATGCGCCGGGAAGGTCGGGGGCAATCGCCATATAGCCCTCGTCTTCGTCGCTCCAGAAAACCTCGATCGGATAGCGCATGATGTCAGATGGCGTTAACAGGAGGGTTCGTATCGCCGTGGGGACGCCAAAACAAATCCGCCAAGTGGCGGTTGTTTTGTTGCTTTGGAACTTTCGATTAATTCGTCCAGGAAATGGGGCCAGCTCAGTCTGATCCCATTTCTTACTGCCATGAATATCGAGCGGCTATCGCTCGATATTCATGGACATAATCATGGCGCTTCCAAGCCGTACTCGGCAGATTTCGCTCCAGGAGCCGGCCGCTTCGCCGAATTCAGCCTTGATCTGGAAACGCTTTCAAGTCGCCGAACTTATGCGGCTTTCCTGACTTTCGGCCTTGGACGAACCGATAGTTGCAACCCAGCGGCGTTCAGCACCGCCGTCAAACTCTTCAGTTCAGGATTGCCGTTCCTGGATAGCATGCGGTAGGTGGCCTCCCGCGTGAGATGTGACTTGCGCGCGATTTCCGCTATGCCACCCTGCGCTTGCGCGACGTGGCGTAATGCAAGCATCAGTCCCGCCTGATCGCCGTCCTCGATAGCGGCTTCCAGGTAGGCTGCTGCTTCTGCGCTATCCTTGAGCCGCTCAATCAGCCAGGGTTCATATGAGACGCTTGGAGGCACGGGCTTTTCTTGTGCGGTTCTGGTAGTCCTGTAAGTACGCTTTGGCATGTGCCTGCCGGTCATTCAGTTGGTCGAGCCATTCAGTAAACGGCCGCCTATTCCCGGCGGACTGATAGATCTGGAGCCAATACTGGAGCAGTGTAATATATAAGTTACAAGCATGCAACCTCGCGCCTGCCCACGATTTCTGTCGGCTGACAAGGTCCGCATTGAGCCTGTAACGCTCAAGGGGGCTGCCCGGATGACGTTACCGCCGTGAGAGAGCGGTAACGGCGTTCCACAACTGATGGCGCACATTCTCCGTCGGGACGCCACTAAGATAAGTAGAATATGCAGAGGAAAGCGCCCGACAGAGACGCCGTGTCTAACACCAGGATGGAGATCCGCCCATGAATCAGTCGTGCGCATGCCGCTTGTTGAGCGGCGCCCTCTTGCTCACTGCCCTGGGTGCTCTGTCTTCGGGGCCGCCCGCGCACGCCCAGGATGATCTCCGACGTGCCGTCCCGCCGCCCGGCAAGGCGTTGGTGTTCGTTTTTCGCGTTGACCGCGAGCCGTTGGCCGCGCAGGTGCCGGTGATCGTGAACAAGGAACTCGTCGGCGAGCTGGTGAATGGCACCTTCGTCGTTGCGGCTGTCAGTCCTGGGCCGACTCAACTGCGCATTGGCCAGCGCCTGGTGAGTGCCCTCTCTTTCGTGGCCACGGCTAACCAAAGCTATTTCGTGCGGGTTGAGGCCATCGACGGTCGGACGCTTGTGCGAACAGTGGCGCGTCCGGTGAGCGAACCCGAGGGTCGTCGCTCGCTCGCACAAAGTCGCTTCGTCGGGGTCGCCCCGGCGGTGGTAATCCCGCCGGTGGTGACCCCGCCAGTAGCAGCACCGCCGGTCGTGACCCCGCCAGTCCTGGCCCCGGCGGTGGTAACGCCGCCGCCGGTGGCCCCCGCGCCGCCCCCGCAGCAGCCGAGCGTCGCCGCCGAGCCTGCTGCAGCGCAACCGGCAGCTGCGCCGGAGATGCCCGCCCCCGCTGAGTCAGGCCGCGACAGGGACTTCGCGCTCATCGCGAGCGCGGGTACTTTCAAAATGGCTAATGGCAACCAGGTGGTCGCTGGCTTCCCAAGTACCTACGACACCACTTCCAAATCGGTTTTCGGTGTTGAGGCCGAGTGGCGCAGTAAGTCGGGTTTTGCCCTGGGCGCCGAGTTTTTTTCCTACAAGAATGATCTGGTCTCGACCAGTGTAATTCCTAATGCCCGGCAGGAAGTGGTCGCCATCATGGTGAACGGAAAGTATTACTTCCGCGCGACAAGCTGGTTTTATCCCTTCGTGGGCGTTGGCGTCGGTCAAGCCAAAGCTTCCTATAGTGGTGGCCTCACAGGAAATGCGACGGGTCTGGCCTATCAGGGCCTGGCGGGCATGGAATTCCGCTTCAAGCCGGTCGGCCTCTATGTTCAATACAAGAATCTTGCCTCAAAGACCGGGAGCACCGGCAGTGAGGTGAAGGTTGGCGGTAGCGGCGTTCTTGCCGGAGTAAGTATCATCTTCTGAGGCGCGTCCCGTTTCGCCGCCGCGAACTGCTATTTTCGTCCGTAAGCATCGTCGAAACGGACGATGTCATCCTCGCCCAGATAGGCCCCGGATTGCACCTCGATGATCTCGAGGGGCACCTTGCCGGGGTTCTCCAGCCGATGCCGGGTACCGACCGGAATGAAGGTTGACTCGTTTTCCGAGACCAGGAATGTCTCATCTCCTCGTGTCACGCGCGCCGTGCCGCGCACGACCACCCAGTGCTCGGCGCGATGGTGATGCATTTGCAGCGAGAGCGCGGCACCCGGGTTGACCACGATACGTTTCACCTGGAAGCGGTTGCCGGCGTCGATGCTGTCGTAGTAGCCCCACGGGCGATGGACCTTGCGATGGGCGTCCGCTTCGGGACGCTTTTCGCGCTTCAAACGCGCTACCACTTCCTTGACCTGCTGCATGTTGTCCCTGCTGGCGACGAGAACGGCATCCGGAGTCTCCACCACTACCGCGCTTTCGATCCCCACCAGGGCTACCAGGCGCGACTGGGATATGGCGAGAGTGTCGCGCGTTGCCACCGTCATGACGTCGCCCTGGCTCACGTTGCTATTTGCATCCTTCTCCCCGAGCTGCCATATCGCGTCCCAGGCGCCGACGTCGGACCATCCCGCCTCAAGCGGAATGACTACGCCCAGCCCTGCGGGCAGCTTCTCCATTACCGCATAGTCGATCGAGTCGGCGGGGCACCCCGCAAACGCGTCCTTGCCGATGCGCAGGAAATCCCGGTCAGGACTGCGTCCCTCGAATGCTGCGCGGCAGGCCTGCACCATCTCCGGCCGCTGCGCCTTGAGGTGCTTCAGCCACACCGACGCGCGCATCATGAAGATGCCCGAATTCCAGAGATACTCCCCGGAGGCGACGTAGCGCCTGGCAGTAGTGGCGTCCGGTTTTTCGGTGAAGGCGGTTATTTCCCGGCCGCCGTCCTGGCCCGGCAGCGCCTTTCCTGCCTGGATATACCCGTAACCAGTCTCGGGATGGACGGGTTTGATGCCAAACGTCACGACTTTGTCGGCCTCGGCGTGAGATGCGCCGCGCGTGACCGCCGCGCGGAAGGCCTCGACGCCCGTGATGACGTGGTCGGCAGGCATCACCACCAGCACCGGATCGTCACCTGCCTGTAGAGCGACCAGGGCAGCCAGCGTCAAAGCCGGCGCGGTGTTGCGGCCTACAGGCTCCAGCACGATAGCCGCCGGCACCGAGCCCGCTTGGCGCAGCTGCTCGGCAGTAAGGAACCGGTAGTCCTCATTGGCGACCACGATCGGGGCGAGGACCTTCCGGCCGGCGGCAGCGAGCGACTTGTCCACGCGGCGCGCGGTCGCCTGCAACAAAGTGTCATCACCGGCAAGCGCCAGCAATTGTTTCGGATATTGCTCGCGCGACAACGGCCACAGGCGGGTGCCCGCGCCGCCGCAGAGGATGACGGGTTGCAGGTTCATAATTAGCCGCCGATGGACGCCGATATTAGATGCGTGTATCGAGGAGCAGCCTCATTTCCGGCGCCGGCCCTCAAACAGCGCGAGAACCTTGCCAGGCAGCGGCGCGTCGAAGTCGTGCGGATAACGGATCTTTCCCTTCAGCACGCCGAACTTGAGCGGACGAACGCTGCCGAGGGGCACGAGCTTCGCGCGCGGCACGCCGTTCTTCGCGATCACGATTTCCACGCCTGCGGCCACTTCCTCGACCAACCGCGACAGGTGAGTCTTCGCTTCATGGATGTTTACGGTGTCCAAATCGACCTCGTGCAGTTGAGTTAGTTTAACTGAACTAATGTCGGGCGTTCACTGACGGCTATTCTCAAGGGTGGAGATGATCCTGCCGGTTATCCTGGTCGGCTGACAGCGCTGCTTCGGCACTTGACAATCATAAACATTTTGTTTACACTTATTTTCCGTGATCCGCTCCTTCGCCTCTTCCGAGACGGAACGCTTTTTCACGACTGGAAAATCTCGGCGCTTGCCGCCGGAAATTCGAAGGCGGGCGGCGATGCGGCTTATCCAGCTCAATGCGGCTACGACACTGGACGATCTGCGCTTCCCGCCTTCAAACCGCCTGGAAGCGTTGAAGCACGACCGCAGGGGGCAGTGGAGCATACGCATCAACGATCAATGGCGTGTGTGTTTCCGCTTCGAGGGCGGTGATGTCTTTGACGCGGAGATCGTCGATTACCACTGAGGAAAGAACGTTATGACTATCAAAAACGGCCTGCCCCCTATTCATCCGGGGGAATTCCTGAAGGACGCGTTGGATGAATTGGGCACATCCCAAGCGGAGTTCGCCCGCGCTATCGGGGTTGCGCCCATGCGGATTTCCCACGTCGTGAAGGGCACGCGCCCGGTAACGGCGGAGCTTGCGCTGCTGTTCGGCCGGGCTTTCGGCACATCGCCGCAATACTGGCTCAATCTGCAAGCGGCCTACGATCTGAAAACCGCCGAAAGGACGACCGGCGGCCGGCTGCGTGCGGTGCGTCCGCTGGTCCACGCTTGAAAGGCAGTGAGCCATCGTTTCTACAGTTCCTTGAATTTTTTGGCGTGGCGGTTCAGCTCTTCGTTCTTATCGGCGTGCATCGGCGGCTCAAGAAGCAGGATTCAGGATCAAGGATTCAGCGTCTTGTCTTCCGTGTGTTTCCGTGTGTTTCCGTGGCTGATTGGATTTCATCGGCGTCCATCGGCGGCTTGATTAGGGGTTAGGTTTTCGTTTGGATTTAATATGTATTGATCGGCGTCTATCTGCGGCTAATCCTGCAGATTCTCAGCGGCCCATTGCTGCCACCGCCACGTATCCGCGCACATCGCATCGATGCCAAGCTGCGCCTGCCAGCCGAGCGTTTCGCGGGCGAGGGTGGGGTCGGCATAGCACTGGGCGATATCTCCCGGCCGGCGCTCGACGATGCGGTAGGGCACCGGCTTGCCGCTCGCCGCGGCAAACGCCCGCACCATCACAAGCACGCTGTAGCCGCGCCCGGTCCCGAGATTGACCGTGAGTACGCCCGGGCGCT
>JBGQGU010000245.1:0-5338 GCA_041497655.1 Gammaproteobacteria bacterium | reverse complement strand
GGTCAGCGCCTCACCCGTCCTGATACAGAAACGCGCCCCGTGGCGCGGGCAGACAACCTCATCGCCTTCGACCACGCCGCCGGTCAGCTGCCCACCGTCGTGGGTGCAGACATCCTCGATGGCGTAGTACTCGCCGCCGAGATTGAACACCACGACGTTGGCACCGTCCACATCAACATTGCGGAACGCGCCGGGCGCCAGCTCGCCGGTCTTCGCTACCGTCACCCAGTCGGACATGACAAAAAACGTCTAACCGCCAAGAATAAATGGGGACGCAGCCCAGTTTCCCTTCATGTGGGGGAAGGACCGGAAACCAGGGACATCTCTGTATAGGTTCTTTTCGTGGGACCGCCACCGGTCCCAGTCAATCGAAGTCGTCGCCACTACACGGCGACGACTTCGATATCGGGCTCGATCTGCCGCACCAGGCTCTCGATTCCGGTGAGCGTGCCGGAGATCGAACTCGGGCAGCTGCCGCACGCGCCCTGGTAGTGCACCATCAGGCGGTTGCCTTCGAGGCCCATGATGTAAAGATCGCCGCCGTCGCCCTGCAGATAGGGCCGAACCTGCTCGTCGAGTATTGCGTTGATTTTGTCGAGCCGTTCCTTGTCGGCATCGCTCAACTTGCCGGTGTCCGCGGTGGCGCCGGCCTGGGCCACGAGTTGCGCTGTTTGCGCGTCCGCCGATGGCGCCTCGCGGACCGGCACCGCGACCTTGCGCATGAGCTCCTGCCAGTCAGCCTGCCCGTCCTGCGTCACCGTTATCCAGTGGTCCACGTAGAACACGCTGGTGACGTGCTCGAGATCGAACAGCTTCGAGGCAAGCGGGTCGTCCTTCGCCTGATCGGCGTTTTCGTACGAGCGCGATATTCCCCAGGTCAACGGCTCCTTGAGGATGAATTTCATCGAGTTCGGATTGGGCGTCGGCTCGATTTCAGAAATCTTCGGCACGTTTATAAACCAGTGTTGAGTTTTGAGTGTTGAGTTTTGAGTGTCATGTCGGATTCGAGTCGCTTGCACTAAACACTCAACACTAAAAACTAAGAACTCCCTCCTATAGCGGCGTGCATCGGGTCCTCTTCCGCCTCGGTGGTGGTGCTCGCCTGCGCATTGAGCGCCGCGTGCAGCGTGTGCCACGGCAGGATTGCGCACTTGACCCGCGTCGGCAGGTCGCGCATCCCCGCGAACACCGTCAGCCGCCCGAGATGGTGCGGGCCGGCGGCATCGAGCTTGCCGGTCGCCATGTCACGGAACTCCTGGACGAGCCGCTCCGCGTCGTCCCTGGACTTGCTCTTGACCGCCATCGTCATCATCGAAGCCGACGCCTTGCAGATGGCGCACGACTCTCCCTGGAAGTTGATGGCATCCACTGCTTCATCGCGCAGCTTGAGCGTCAGCGTCAGGCGATCCCCGCACAACGGGTTGTGACCCTCGGCCCTATGGGTCGCATCGGCCAGCACGCCCCAATTGCGCGGCTTGCGGTTGTGGTCGAGGATGACCTCTTGATAGAGCTGTTTGCTATCAGCCATCAGCTTTCAGCCTTCAGCTATCAGCCAAATGTCTTTTGCACCTTGCGGATGCCGGCTACCAGCGCGTCCACTTCGGCGTGGGTGTTGTAGAAGGCAAACGAGGCGCGCGAGGTGGCGGGTATGCCGAAACGGCTCATCACCGGCTGCGCGCAGTGATGACCGGTGCGGACCGCGACGCCCTCTTCGTTCAGCAGCGTGCCGACGTCGTGCGGATGCACTCCGTCCACGACGAAGGAGAGCACCGCCGCCTTCTTCTCGGCGGTACCGATGATGCGCACGCCCGGCAGGCGGTTCACGCGGTCGGTCGCATAATCCAGCAGGTCGGTCTCGTGCGCATGGATGCGCTCCATGCCGATGCCGGTGATATAGTCTGCCGCCGCGCCCAGCGTGATCGCGGCTGCGATGGGCGGAGTGCCCGCCTCGAACTTTCCCGGAATCACATTGTAGATCGTCTTCTCGAACGTGACCGAAAGGATCATGTCGCCGCCGCCCTTGTAGGGCTGCATCTTCTCCAGCCATGCGGCCTTCCCGTAGAGCACGCCGACGCCGGTCGGCCCGAACATCTTGTGTCCCGAAAAGGCGTAGAAATCGCAGTCGAGCGCCTGCATGTCGAGTCTCATGTGCGGAGCGGCCTGCGCGCCGTCCACGAGCACCGGGATGCCCTTCTCGTGCGCGGCCGCGATCATCTCGCGCACCGGGTTGATCGTGCCGAGAGCATTGGACACGTGTCCCACGCTCACCAGTTTCGTGCGCGGGCCGAGCAGCTTGATGTACTCCTCGACGATCAGCTCGCCGCGATCGTTGACCGGCGCGACGCGGATTCGCGCGCCCTTTTCCTCCGCCACCATTTGCCACGGCACGATGTTGGAGTGGTGCTCGAGCGTGGTCAGCACGATCTCGTCGCCCGGCCCGACGAAGGTGCGCCCGTAGCCGTGCGCGACCAGGTTGATGCCATCGGTCGTGCCGCTGGTGAAGATCACCTCGCGCTCTTCCTTCGCGTTGATGAACGCGGCGAGCTTCTTCCGCGCGCCTTCGTACTCTGCGGTGGCGGTTTCCGACAGGTAATGAACGGCGCGGTGGATGTTTGAATGCTGGGTCGTTTGATAACGAATCCAGCGGTCGATCACCGGCTGCGGCATCTGGCTCGAGGCCGCATTGTCGAGGAACACCAGCGGTCGCCCGTTGACCTTGAGCTTGAGGATCGGGAAATCGGCTCGGATGCGCTCGACGTCCAGGCCGCCGGCGGGCGCGTGCCTGAGTCCGGTTTGCAGGGCGTTCATGCTCAACCCTCCCCTCCCCCTGAGAGGGGGGAGGATAGGGTGGGGGTTTGAGTCTGCGCCAGCACCGTCTCCTCCAGCTGCTCGACCAGCGAAGGCACCGGGATGCGGTCTATCACCTCGGCGCCGAAGGCGTAGGTGAGCAACACACGCGCCCGGCTGTCGGGCAGGCCCCGGCTCTTCAGGTAGAACAGCTGCTCGGCGTCGAGCTGGCCGACGGTCGCGCCATGCGAGCATTTCACGTCATCGGCGAAGATCTCGAGCTGGGGCTTGGTGTCCACGTGCGCCTTGCCCGATAGCAGAAGATTGCGGCTCTGCTGCGCCGAGTCGGTCAACTGGGCGCCCGGCCGCACCACGATCCTGCCGTTGAACACCGCGTGCGCCGCGCCGCCGACGATGCACTTGTGCAGCTGCTTGCTGCGGCCGTTGGGCCGCGCGTGGTCCATCAGGGTGTGAGTGTCGGCAAGCTGGCGACCGGAAACCAGCGCGAGGCCATCCATGCGCACCTCCGCTCCCTCCCCTTGCTGCACGACATGGAGGTTGTGGCGCGAGATGCGCGCCCCGAGCGTGATTGCGTGCGAGGCGTACTGGCCGTCCTTCGCCACCGCCACGGCGCAGGTGGCGATGTGGAAGGCGCCGCCGGCCTCGCGCTGGAGCTTCACGTGCCGCACGCGCGCGGCTTCGCCCACCACGACTTCGGTCACCGCGTCGTTGAAATAGACCGCATCGCCCAGGCTCACGAAATCCTCGATCAGCGTGCACTCCGAGCCGGACTCCGCGACCACCAGGCAGCGCGGGTAAGCCGCGCCCTCCTTCTGGGTCGAAACGTAGAGCAGCTGCACCGGCGTCGGGCATTTCTGGTTGCGGGCGATCCAGATGAAGGCGCCGTCGCGCAGGTAGCAGGTGTTCAAGGCAGCGAATACTTCCTGTTCGAAGCCCGCATGGCGTGCGAGGTGCGGCTCGATCACCGTTGCATGCGTACCGAGTGCCGCGGCAAGGTTGGTGACGACAACCCCGTATGGCAACCCGGCGCTGGCCGACAGCTCGGGAGCGAAGACACCGTCCACGAATACCAGATGGGCAGTCGCCTCGGGCGCGATGAAGGGTGCGATGTCCGCCATTGCGAGCCTCGGCGCTGCGGCGACCGGCCGGAAACGGACCTTGGTGAGCGGCGAAATGTCAGTGAAGCGCCATTCCTCGTCGCGCGTGGTAGGCACCGTCAAAGCGTTGGCGCGCTCGAGCGCCTGCGCGCGTCGCTCATTGAGCCACGAAACGCCGCCATGCGGCGTTTCATAACCCTTCAGCAACGCCTCGATATAGGGATGACCGGTGACGGTATTCATCTTCGCTACGCGGCTGCCTTGACCCAGTCGTAGCCGCGCGCCTCGAGCTCCTCGGCGAGGGCCTTGCCGCCGGTCTTGACAATGCGCCCGCTCTCCATGACGTGGACGTAGTCGGGCACGATGTAATTGAGCATGCGCTGGTAATGCGTGACGAGCACCACCGCGTTATCGGGCTTGATGAGATGGTTGATGCCGTTCGCCACCACGCGCAGCGCGTCGATGTCGAGGCCGGAGTCGGTCTCGTCGAGGATCGCGAGCCGCGGCTCAAGCAGCGCCATCTGCAGGATCTCGTTCCTTTTCTTCTCGCCGCCGGAGAAGCCGTCGTTCACCGCACGATCGAGAAAGCTCGTATCAATGTCGAGCAGCGTCATCTTCTCGCGCGCGTAGTCGTCGAATTCCAGGGGATCGAGCTCGTCTTTTCCGCGCACCGCCTGCACCGTGTTGTAGGCGAGCCGCAGGAAGGCGCTGTTCGAGACCCCGGGAATCTCGACCGGGTACTGGAAGCCCAGGAAGAGACCCGCGCGCGCGCGTTGTTCCGGCGCCAGCGCAAAGAGATCACTGCCGTCGTAGGCGGCGGTGCCGCCGCTCACCTCGTAGGCGGGGTGGCCCGCGAGCGCCTTGGCGAATGTGCTCTTGCCCGAACCGTTGGGGCCCATCACGGCATGCACCTCTCCCGCGCGCACGGTGAGGTCTATCCCCTTGAGGATCTCGACCCCCGCGACCTTTGCGCGCAGGCCTTTCACCTCGAGCAGGACTTTGGCGCCGGTGCGGATCATCCGACGCTCCCTTCGAGCTTGAGACCCAGAAGCTTGGTCGCCTCCACCGCGAACTCCATCGGCAGCTGCTGGAACACGTCGCGGCAGAAGCCGTTGATGATCATCGAGACCGCTTCTTCCGCGCCGATGCCGCGGCTCGTGAAATAGAACAGCTGGTCCTCGCCGATCTTGGAGGTCGTGGCCTCGTGCTCGACCGTGGCGCTATGGTTCGTCACCTGGATGTAGGGGAAGGTGTTGGCGCCGCTCTTCGCGCCGATCAGCATCGAATCGCACTGCGAGTAGTTGCGCGCGTTATCCGCGCGCGGCCCGATCTTCACCAGGCCGCGGTAGCTGTTGTTCGACTGCCCCGCCGAGATGCCCTTGCTGATGATGCGGCTCCGGGTGTTCTTCCCGATGTGTACCATCTTGGTCCCG
>JBGQGU010000244.1:0-5340 GCA_041497655.1 Gammaproteobacteria bacterium | reverse complement strand
GTGCGAGATCATCGAGCGCGAGGAGATCGTGCCCTCGCCCGCAAGTTGCGGGCCGTGGGGGTCGCTCGCCCGCAGCGAGATCCTGTGCGCGTCCATGCCGAGGACCTCCGCGACGATTTCCGGGAACACCGTCTCGTGCCCCTGGCCCGAAGGCCCCGCCAGCGCATAGACCCGCGCGTTGCCCGAGGCGTCGAACCGGATCGCGGCTTGTTCCCGGGGGCTGGCGCCGCCGCCGGACGGCTCGATGAAGATCGCGCAGCCGATGCCGCGCAGCTTGCCGCGCCGCGCGGCTTTCGCCCGGCGCGCCTCGAACGTGCTCCACTGCGCATGCTTCACCGCCCGCTCGAGCAGGCCGGGCGGATCGCCGCTGTCGTAGACGAAGGCGGCGATCGGCGTCTGGTAGGGAAAAGCCTCCCTGGGGATGAGGTTGCGCCGGCGCAGCTCGATGCGGTCGATGCCCGTCTCGCGCGCGGCCTTCTCCACCAGGCGCTCGACGAGGTAGCTGACGTTGGGCCGGCCCGCGCCGCGGTAGGCGGAGGTCGGCGTGGTGTTGGTAAGCGCCAGGCGGTGACGGCCGTACAGCGCAGGTATGCGGTAGGCGTTCGCCACGTGCGCGGTGGCGGTCATCGTGTTGATGATCGGACCGGGCTGGGACAGGTACGCCCCGGAGTTGACGATCCAGTGAAAGCGGATGCCGAGGAAGCAGCCGTCGCGGTCGAGCGCGAGCTCCCCGGTCAGCCGCGCCGCGCGGCCGTGGTAGTCACTCACGAAGGTCTCCGAGCGCGACGACACCCATTTGACGGGCCGGCCGAGCGTCTTCGCCGCGAGCACGGCGGCGCAGTACTCGACGTAGGCGTCGGAGCGGATGCCGAAGGCGCCGCCCACGTCCTGCGCGTGCACGCGGAATTTCTCCGCCGGGATGCCGGTGACGCCGGTCAAGCCCGCCAGCATGAGCGAGATGCCCTGGGTGCTGGAGTACAGATCGTAGGTCCCGTTCGCGGGATCGTACGCGGCGAGACAGGCCTTGGGCTCCATCGGGTTACCGACCATGCGGTTCGATTCGAGCGTCAACCGCGTCACATGCGCCGCCCGCGCGAAGGCCTGCTCAGTTTTGGCCTCGTCGCCGTACTCGAAATCGAAGCAGAGATTGCCGGGGATATCGTCATGCAGCTGCGGCGCGCCCGGCGCGAGGGCGTCCCCCTCGTCCACCACCGGCGGCAGGTCGCGGTATCCGACCTCGATCGCCTCGGCGCCGTCCTGAGCGGCGAGGGCGCTTACCGCGACGACCATTGCCACTTCCTGCCCGACGAATCGCACGCGCTCGTTGGCGAGCACATCCCGGTGCGGCACCTTGAGCGCCGCGCCACCCTTGCCGGGGAACTTCACCAACGGGGGCGCGACCTTGAAGCCGGCCCTGGCCGTGTCCGCCCCAGTGAGCACGGCAACGACGCCGGGCGCGGCGAGCGCGGGCTGCGTATTGATGGAGACGATCTCCGCGTGCGCGCGGTCCGAGCGCAGGAACCCCGCGTAGAGCTGCCCGGGCAGATTCCAGTCGGCGGTGTAGCGTCCCTGCCCGGTCACCAGCCGGGCATCTTCGCGCCGGCCCTTGAACACCGGCGAGTTCTTATCGCCCGCCATATATCGGTGATTCGTGAGCGATGATTGCTAGGGACGAGGGATGAATCAGTTTGCAGTGGGCAGTTTGCAGTTGCTGCCAACTGATGACTGCCAACTGCCAACTCTCCGGTCACGCCTCATCATGTCACCAATCCCCCCTGCCCCCCTTTGTCAAAGGGGGGAGACATGAATATGTCGGGGGGATTTCGTCACGCTTCATCGAGCTTCACCGGCCGGGCATCGTGTTTGCCAGCTCCAGGCGGTCCACGAGGTTGCTCACCATCGCCCGCGTGAGATAGAGCTGCGCGCCGAGACTCATCCTGGCGACCACGTCCGGCTCGAACTCGGCGACCAGCAACTCGGTCACGGACTCCACTGTCGCGCGCCGCGGCAGGCGGCCGGCGCGTATGTAGGCCATCTCGCCGAAGCATTCGCCTTCGCCGATCATGTTGAGCACCCGCCCCTGGCGTATGACCCTGGCTTTGCCCTTGGCGAGGAAAAAGACCCCCTTTCCCTTGTCGTTCTCGCGCATGACCGTGCTCTTCGCCGGGACACGTGACCACGTCGCCGAGCGGACGAGCTCCCAGAGCTCCGAGTCGGGAAGGTCCGAGAACATCTCGACCTGCTTGAGCAGGACGTATTTCTCGCTGTCCGGGACCACGCCGGGCGGCAGGATCTTCTCACCCAGTTTCGACAGCTCGAGGGCAAATTCGGCCCAGGTGTCGTAGCGCTGCTCGGGCTTCTTGCCGAGCGCGCGCAACACGATGCGGTCGATTTCCTTCGGCAGATCGGCGCGCAGCTTGCTGGGCGGGGCGGGCTCCTGCTGCAGGATCTTCTGGCGCAACGCGACGATATTGGTTGCCGCGAACGGCCGCTTGCCGGTCAGCAGTTCGTAGATCACCACGCCGAGCGAGTACATGTCACTGTGGAAAGTAAGCTTGCCGCCCTGGATCTGCTCGGTCGACATGTAGTAGGGCGAGCCCAGGGCCCCTGTCTGCACCACCTGGCTCTTGCGCAGGTAGGCCGCGCCGAAATCGGAGATTTTTACCTCGGTGCCCTGCACGATCAGGAGGTTCGCCGGCTTGATGTCGCGGTGAATGATGCCCTCGCGCGAGGCGTACTCGAGCGCGCCGCAGCACTTGAAGCCGATCTGGAGCACGTCAGCGACGGGCAGCAGCCGGCCGGGCTTGGTGTGCCGCGAGAGGTCGCCGCCCGTGACCATCTCCATCACGACGTACCCCGAATCCTGCTCCACCACCGCGTCGAGGATGCACACTATGTGCGGATGCCGCAATTTTCCCGCGAGGGAAGCCTCGTTCTTGAACTGGTTGCGATACACGGTCCCGAACTCGGGATCGCGGAGCACTTCCGGCTCGATCGTCTTCAGCGCCACTTCCCTGCCGGAAAAAGTGTCCTTCGCCAGGTACACCGTCCCCGTCGCGCCCTTGCCAAGGAGCTTCTGGACCTCGTACTTCCCGACATGGAGGCTCAGGTCCATTTCAAAGGGCTGGGTTTTTTCCAATGGAGCGTGACTCACAACCGGCGACTCCTGATCCTGCCGTGTTACACAGCTACGAAAATTCTCCTTCCCCCATCAAGGGGGAGGGTATCGGTCCATTAAACCACAGAAGCGCGCGTCACGCCTTCCGCAGGCCGAGCTGCTCGGCAAGCCATGACGCAACGATGCCCGCTACGTGGCTCTCTCTGCCATTGTAGAAGTGGTCGCAGTCGGGAATGATCTCGACCTGGCACGGGCCACCCGCGGTACGCTGGAATTCCTCCGCGGGATAGCGGTGCACGTCTTCCTTGTCCCCGCGGATGCAGAGCACCGGGCACTTGATCTTCGGCGCGAGCGCGATCGTGTCCGGCACCGAGCTGATCCGATCGAGAAAACTCTCTGCGCTGATCACGTACCACCAGCCCGGCATCAACAGCAACTCGCGGCCGCGCCCGGCTTTCACCAACTCCAGTGCCCGGGAGTGAAGCTCGTCGAAGCGGTCCATGGCGAACAGCCGTTCCGTGCCGCTCTCCCGGCCCGTGCTCGCGCCGCCGCGCCCGGTTGAAAGCAGCACCAGAGCCGGCGTCTGCGGATGGGCAACGACGTGCTGCGTCGCCAGCATGCCGCCATAGCTGTGGCCGATCACGACCGGGACCGGGAAGCCGCGCGCCTTGAGCCATTCAGTGGCTGTGCGGTTGTCGGCAATCGCCTCGCGCGTGAACTGGAACGCGCCGCCCTCCACGGTCCGGCTGTTGCGCGTGCTCACTATGTCGTGCCCGCGGCGGTTGAAGGCGAGGCAGGCGAGGCCGAGCCGCGTCAGTACCGGCGGCAGGAAGCGTGGCGCGCCGACATAGAAGTTCATCGTGTTGCCGTGGAACAGCAGCACCGCGCCGGCGGCCCTTCCCGAGTCCGGCTCGTGAAAGGCTCCTTCCAAGGGCATCGTGTCGGTGGGTATCGTTACGAGTTGCGTGCGCATCGTGCTACGCTGGCGCCAAAGCGCCCATATGAGAGGAGCCATGCTTCCCCTGCCCCGCCTCGTCCTGCTCGCCTGTTTGCTCTCCGGCACGGCGCTCGCACAGACCTATCCAAACCGCCCGATCCGGATGATCGTGCCGCAGGCTCCCGGCAGCGCGTCGGACACGGTCGCGCGCATCATAGGCGCAGAGCTCACCAACCGCCTCAAACAGCAGGTGGTGGTGGACAACCGTCCCGGCGGGGCGTTGTTGCTGGGGCTGGACCTGACCGCGAAAGCACCCCCCGACGGCTATACCATCGGCTACGCCATGATCGGTGCGCTCGCGATCAGCCCCAACGTGGTGCCGAAGCCGCCGCTCGACGTGCTGAAGGACCTGCAGCCGGTCGCGCAGATGACGACCGGCCAGATGTTGCTCGCGGCCAGTCCGTCGACGCCGTTCCGGAGCGTGCAGGACGTGATCGCCTTCGCGAAACAGAACCCGGGCAACCTCTTCTACGCGTCTTCCGGCAACGGCACGCCGGGTCACGTCGGCTTCGAGCTTTTCAAGTTCATGACAGGCACCAGCGTCGCACACGTGCCGTACAAGGGCGGCGCGGCGGGCATCAATGATCTCATCTCGGGCCAGGTGCAGCTGATGATGGAGAGCACGAACTCGATCACGCCATTCGCCAAGGCAGGCCGCGTGCGGGGGCTGGCGGTGAGCGGTCCGAAGCGCTCCGAGGCGTTGCCGGAGCTGCCCACGATCGCGGAAGCGGGCGTGCCGGGTTACGAAGCGACGACGTGGACCGGCATCGTTGCCCCCGTGGGCATGCCGCGGGCCATCGTCATGAGGCTCAACGCCGAGCTTAACCAGGTAGTCGCCTCGCCCACGTTCAAGGAAAGAGTGGCGGCGATCGGCTCCGAGCCGGCAGGCGGCACGCCCGAGCAGTTCGCCGAGTTCATCCGCAAGGAGCATGCGAAATGGGCCGAGGTGGTCCGGCGCTCGGGAGCCAAAATCGATTGAGAGCGCCTAACGTAATGAATTCCCCTCCTGCCCGAGGAGGGGTGCCCGCGCAAGCGGGCGGGGTGGTGGGAGCAAGGGGTGTCACGTAACCACCCCGTCTGCTTCGTGTGCAACCGGGCACATGGGTAACACTGTATTCCGGGCACATGGGTAACACTTTTTGGTCAATGGCGGTCCCCGATCAAGGGTTGTACGGGGATCGCACTGAGTCGCTTGGTATGGCTATCCAGTATGCCCAAGGGCACC
>JBGQGU010000243.1:0-5346 GCA_041497655.1 Gammaproteobacteria bacterium | reverse complement strand
TGAACAACCCCGCGAGCCCGAGATAAACCTGCTTGCCGGTCAGATGGTGGGGATGCGGGTGGTACCAGTAAGTGCCCGCGCGGTTGGCGACGGTGAACGCGTAGTCGTAGGTCGCGCCGACCTGCACCTCGTAATGCGGGTGGCCGTCGTTGTTGCTGTCCACCCTGAGGCCGTGCCAGTGGATGATGCTGGTTTCTTCCAGCGCGTTCCAGAATTTGATTCGCAGCTGGGCGCCGGTCCGCACCCTCAGCACCGGATTGAGCAGGGTCCTGCCTTGATGCTCGATCTCGTACGCGAGCATCGGCGCCGGCGTGCCGGGCACCAGCGCGGGACGCACCGGTTTCGCGACCATCGTGAACGCGCCCGCCGCGTCGACGACGCCGTACCTGCCCGCGGTGCCGGGCGGCGCGACCTACGACTACGCGTTCACCGTCGCCAACCGCGCGGCGACCTACTGGTACCACCCGCATCCCCACCATCTGACCGGCAAGCAGGTCTATCTCGGGCTCGCGGGGTTGTTCATCGTCGAGGACGATGAGGAGCTCGCGCTGCAGAAAGCACTCGACCTCAGACTCGGCGCAACCGACATCCCGCTCGTCATCCAGGACCGCAAATTCGATGAGAATGGCCAGCCGGTTTTCGCGCCGACCCGTGAGGAGCGGTTTCACGGTCATCTCGGCAACGAAGTCCTGGTGAACCTCACGCCGCGCCCGCATTTCCATGCCGAAACGCGCCTCTACCGCTTCCGCATCCTCAACAGCTCGAACGCGCGCGTCTACCGCCTCGCCTTCCGCCACGGTGAGAACCTGCTCGACTATCACGTGATCGGCAGCGATGGCGGACTGCTCGATCGTCCGTACACGGTCAAGGAAGCATTCCTGGCTCCCGCCGAGAGAATGGACGTGTTGCTCGATCTGAGCGCTGCGGCGGTCGGCGACGCCGTAACGCTCGTGAGCCTGCCCTTCGATGCCATGCATCTCGAAACCGGGGGCACACAGACGGCCCAGGGCGAGCATGCGCACCACGCGATGCACGACGGCGCGCCGGACGGCGCCGACCTTGCGCTGCTGAAGATCCTGGTCCGTGCAAAGACCGTCTACGACCGGACAGTGCCGCAGGTTCTCTCGCGCATCGAGCCGGTCACGAAGTCCGGCGGCACTCCCCGCGTCATTTCCCTCGACCAGTCGAGGATGGCGTGGAGAATCAATGGCGCGTCCTACGACATGCGGGCGACACCGATTGTCGTGAAGCGCGGCACCATCGAGGCCTGGGAAGTGCGCAACGCAACGGCAAGCATGCCGCACCCGCTGCACGTTCACGGCTTCCAGTTCCGGGTGACCGGCCGCGAAGAAAGTTCCGAACAGGTGCGCCGCCTCGCGGTCGACGAGCGCGGACTCTCGCCTTCCGATCTGGGCTGGAAGGACACGGTGCTCTCGTGGCCCGGCGAGACGGTGCGCATCGTCACCGATTTCTCGCACCCTTTTCTCGGCGACCAGGTGTACATGGTCCACTGCCACAACCTCGAGCACGAGGACGGCGGCATGATGCTCAATCTGAAGGTAGCCACGTGAGCCGGGAAGCAGGGGCCCCGGTTTCCGGGGATGCGACCAGGCGAATCGGGGCCAGCCACCGATGCGATGCGCCTGGAAAACTGCATCCGCTCGATGAGGTGGGGGCGTAGAGCATGCCGCGTTCAGCCTGCGGGACACGCGCGGTGACCGGACACATTTCCTGCGGGCGTTGAACGCCTTCGATTCGCGGCCATGACCGATCCCGCCGACTATGCGGCGTGGTACCAGGCTCCCAGAGGCGCGTGGATCGGTGCGTCTGAATTTACGCTGTTGCGCAGGCTCGTCGACCTCGGCGCGCGGGAAACCGTTCTCGACGTGGGCTGCGGCACCGGCTACTTCACGATGTTGTTTGCGCGGGAGACGGCGGGAATGGTCGTAGGTCTCGACCCGAACCTCGCGTGGCTGCGTTACGCAGCCCGCGAGGCAGCGCCCAACCTGGCGTGGGTGGGAGGACGGGCGGAAGCCCTGCCCTTCCCGGAGCGCAGCTTCGACGTGGTGCTCTCGGTAACCGCTCTCTGCTTCATCGAGGATCAGCTCTCCGCCCTGCGCGAGATGCTGCGAGTATGCCGGCGGCGTTTCGCGCTCGGCCTCCTCAATCGCCACAGCCTGTTGTGGCGGCAGAAAGGCCGCGGCGAAGGTGTCGGGGCCTACCGTGGCGCGCACTGGCACACGGTCAGGGAAGTACACGCCCTCGCCGGCGATCTGGACCATGCGGGTATCCGGTGGCGCACGGCCGTGTTCTTCCCAGGCGGCAGCGGATCGGCCCGTTGGCTGGAACGCAGGCTGCCGAACTGGCTGCCGTGGGGCGCATTTCTCGCGGTCGTCGGAGACGCCCGGTCAGACTGAACGGCGCCATGATGCTCGATCTCAAAATCGCAGCCTGAGCGCGACGCACAAGATTGTCCCGGCAACGGCTGATTTTGCTCAACACCCGTGTTACTCTAACCAAGGGATCTCCGGACCAGAGCGAAATGTTCGAGAACAGTCGTTCACTGGAAACGGCCCTACCGGCACCGGTCGGCAACCGCTTTGATCGGTTGGAGTGGGCGGGCGCTTTCGGCGATCTCGGCACGCTGATTCCGTTCGTCGTCGCCTACATCAGCCTGCTGAAGATGGACCCCTACGGCATTCTGCTTGCTTTCGGCATCGCCCTGATTATTTCAGGGCTCTACTACAAGACGCCGTTTCCGATCCAGCCGATGAAGGCGATCGGTGCGGTAGCGACCACGCAGGCGGCGCAAACAATCACGATTACACCCAACGCTGTGTACGGCGCCGGGATCGTGACTGGCGTCATCTGGTTTCTGCTCGGAATAACCGGCGCCGCCAAGAAGGTGGCCGAGTGGGTAAGCCGTCCCGTCGCAATCGGCATCGTCCTGGGCCTTGGCTTCAGCTTCATGCTCGAAGGCATCCGGATGATGGCCGAAGGATGGTTGCTCGGTGGGGCGGCGCTGCTTGTCACCATGCTGTTGCTGAGTAACCGTGCGATACCGGTGATGTTCCTGCTGCTGGTCGTCGGTGCGCTCGCGGCCGTGGCTCAAAATCCGGTGCTGCTGAACGAGCTTGCGACGATTAGCGCTGATTTCAGGGCGCCCTCTTTCGCCCTCGGGGGCATGACGTGGCAGGAGTTGATGATCGGAACGGTGTTCCTGGCACTGCCCCAGGTGCCGCTTACGCTCGGCAACGCGATCATCGCCATCACGGAGGAAAACAACCGCCTCTTCCCGGACCGGCAGGTAACGGAAAAGAAGGTCGCGATTTCGACCGGCATCATGAATCTGCTCGGCCCGATGGTGGGCTCGGTGCCGATGTGCCATGGCGCCGGAGGCATGGCGGGTCATGTGCGCTTTGGCGCGAGGACAGGTGGTGCGCCAATTATCTTGGGCAGCCTCCTCGTCATCACCGCGTTGTTCTTCAGCGGTTCGGTGGAAACGATTTTCAAGATCTTCCCGGCGCCCATATTGGGAGTGATTCTGCTCCTCACAGGCGCGCAGCTCGCGCTCGGCTCGTGCGACTTCGGAAAGCCCAAGGAAGACCGCTTCGTCAGCCTCGTCACCGCTGGCTGCGCGATCTGGAATATCGGGCTGGCCTTCGTGATCGGAGTTGCGATCTACCATCTGCTGAAGCGCGGTTGGGCGAAGCTCTAGCCTTCTCCGCTCCCCGGCGATACGCGCTCGCGCGACCGGGCTCCGCCGCCTTCACCATGGAGATTGATCCAGATCAAGCCTCTGGCCCAGTGGGCCGCTACGCTAGCTAGCTATGGATTACTCGCAGATGCATGGGCAGCCGCGAAGTCCGGTCGTCCGCAGGCGCCAAGGCTGATTCCTGTCTCCGATCGGGCACGAGGATTCCGATGCGCGCGCGCTTTCCATTGATGCTGGTGCTCGCCATTGCCTTTGCGGCGGCAGGCTGTCAAACCATTGGTCCGGCCAGCGTTCAGCGCGACCGCCTGGATTACGCCGGCGCCATAGCCGGTTCGTGGCGAGAGCAGATGCTGCTCAATATCGTGAAGCTTCGTTATTTCGACGCGCCGGTCTTTCTCGAGGTGTCCTCGGTCATCAGCTCATACACACTTCAAAGTGAGGTCAATATTGAAGCGCAGGCGTACCCGTTCTCTACTTCAACCGGCGCAAACAACACCAATCGCAGGCTCGGTGTATCGGGTACGTATACCGATCGCCCGACGATTTCATACACGCCGGTTACCGGCGAAAAATACATCGACAAGCTGCTGCGGCCGATCCCGCCGCAAGCCATTTTCGCGATGGTCCAAGCGGGCCACCCCGCCGACTATATCCTGTCGCTCACGGTACGAGCCATCAATGATGTCTTCAACTATTCCGCCTCACCGGCGCGGATACGCCGCGAAGATCCGGCATTCTACGAGGTGATCGAAGCGATTCGCCGCATCCAGCAGGCGGGAGCGCTAGGCGTCCGAATCGAGAAGCGTGCGAAAGATGAAAGAACGCTTATTTTCTTTCGGAACAAAGTCGACCTGGATGTGGAAAAGGACATCCGATTTGTCCGAGATACGCTGGGCATTAGTCCGGACAGCAAAGAGATTCCGCTTACCTTTGGCTTAACGCGCCGCAGCGGCGATGAAATCACGCTCCTTACCCGGTCCATGTGGGAAATTCTGGCCGAGCTCTCCTCTGGCGTCGAAGTGCCGGAGCAGGACACGACTGAAGGCAGGGCGACTGCAACGCCACGACTGACCGGCCGCCCACGTGCTTTGCCCATCGCTCACATTCATGCGAGCAGCGAACCGCCGGCGAACGCGTATATAGCCGCACGCTACCGCGACCACTGGTTCTGGGTTGACGATCGCGACCTCGCATCGAAACGCGTCTTCACCTTCCTGATGGTGTTCTCCTCGATTGCCGAGAGCGGCGCAGTGCCGCAGGTTCCGGTCATCACGATACCTGCCAATTAGTCGCCAATGCCGTGCCCAGACTTCTTATGGCATCGGCGAATGACATTTTAGGCTTGTCGTCGAGTGCCCGGGATAATTACGGTGGCGCCTTGTCCCTCGACATCTCTCCTGCGACCACAACTCCGATCGGTTTGACGAGCGCTGAAGCCCGGCGGCGGCTCGGTGAATTCGGCCCGAACACCGTCAGCGAGGAAACGCCGTCCCGTTGGCGGGTTTTCCTTTTGAAGTTCTGGGGGCCCATACCGTGGATGCTTGAGGCTGCATTCCTGGTTCAGCTCGGGCTCGGCGAATATGTCGAAGCGGCGGTGGTCGGCGGCCTGCTCCTCTTCAATGCGACGCTGG